>DATKFO010000771.1:0-8363 GCA_035544355.1 Thermoanaerobaculia bacterium | reverse complement strand
CGACGCGTGAGCGGCCGCTGGGCGCCGGGATCAAGGAAAAGGAGGTAGTTGTGAAGAAATCCCTCATCGTGGTTGTCCTCATTGCCCTAGTCGCCATGCCCACATTTGCCGCGCCGGTGCCGTCGAAGACGGCAGCGAATCAGAGCATCGAGTCGCGCGAGGCCGATCTCGCGGTCGTGCGCGATATCGCTTCGAACGAGCAGGTCGCACAGGTTCTCGCCTCGCACGGCTTCACGCAGGCGCAGGTGAATCAGCGCCTCGCTCAGATGTCGCCGCAGGACGTGCATCAGCTCGCGCAGAACCTCGGACAGCTCCAGCCCGCCGGTCTCACCAAGCAGGAATGGATCTGGGTCGGGATCGGCGCGCTCGCCGCATTGATTCTCGTCGTCGCTCTCTCCGACTGATGCAGACTCCCGGCGTGGCAGGCTTCGGCACGGGCGAGCGCAAGCTCGCCCGATTGTCTTTTCTCGCAATCTTCTTTTTCACGCTGACGTCGTGTGTCTACTGGACGCCGCTCTCACGCAGCACCAGCGCATCCGCGAAAGTCATCCCCGACGTCCCGATGCAGAAGTGGGACATCAAATCGTGCGGCGCCGGATCGCTGTCCGCCGTGCTGCAGCACTACGGCGATCCGACCACGATGGAATCGTGGCAGGACACGCTGCCCAAAACGCGCGGCGGCGTGATGTCGATCGATCTCGTGCTCGCGGCGCGGCAGCGCGGCTTCGATGCGCGCCTCGTCACCGGCGATGAAGCGCTCGTGCAAGGCGAATTGCGCGACGGCCATCCCGTGATCCTGATGCTGCAAGTCATCCAGACGCCCGGCAAGAGCTACGACTTCTTCCACTACGTCGTCGTCGACGGCTACGACCCCGAGCGCCATCTCTATCGCACGCAATTCGGCGACGGCAAAGCACGCTGGACGAAATTCGAGCGGCTCGATTCCGCATGGAAAGGCGGCGCCCACGCCGCGATTCTGATTCGCCCGAAAGATCCGATCAGCGATGCGTTGCGCGCCGCGGTGCAACTCGAGCAGGACGGAAAATACGCGCTCGCCGCAAACGCGTATCGCGAAATTCTCGACCAGCACCCCGACTCCGTCGTCGTCTGGACCAACCTCGGCAACGCCGAAAATCAACTCGGCCGCCGCGTCGCCGCGGAGGAAGCCTTCCGCAAAGCGATCACGCTCGACGCAACCGCAGCCGATGCGCTCAACAATCTCGCGTGGATGCTCTACGAAGAAAAACGCTTCGACGAAGCCGAGCCGATCGCGCGAAAAGCCGTCGCCGTGAACGCGCCCGATCCATGGACGCGCCTCGACACCCTCGCGCACATCCTCGCCGCGAAAGGCTCATGCGACGAAGCGCTGACCACGTTCAAGAACGCGGTGGAGGCCGTGCCGCCGGATCAGCGCGTAGCGCTCGAGCAGGGATTCGCGGACGCGAGAAAGAGCTGCTCTTAATCCGTTACCCGATGCCCGTTGCCCGTCACCCGGAGTTTTCGGGCAACGGGCATCGGGTAACGGGCAACGCCTCTACAATGTCGCCATGCAGAAGTTTGCCGTCCCCCTGCTCCTCCTGGTCGTCGCCTGTTCGTCCGCGATCAATCACAGCGAAAAAACGGTCCGGCTTCAGGGCTGGGTGAGCGACGCCGCGTGCGGCGTGGAGCATGCGAAGGCCGGCTCGAGCGCGAGCTGCGTGCGCAAATGCCTCAAGGGCGGCGCGTCGGCCGGACATCCGGAATGGAAGGCGCAGGCGATGGTGCTCGTGCTCGACGACACGCAGAAAATCTATGTCGTCAACAACCCCGAATCACTCCTCGGCCGCGAAGCGGAGCACGTCGTCGTCGAAGCGATCGTCGACGGCGAAGCGCTGCGCGTTCTGCGCGTCGTCCAGTAATCGATGTTCTCGCGTCGCGCGAATTGGAATGCCGCGACGAACCGGCTGACGCTCGCGCGCGAAGAGCGCCGCGCGCGCGGACTCGAGATCCTCGATCTCACCGAATCGAATCCGACGCGCGTCTCCCTCCCCTACCCCACCGACGAATTGGCGGAAGCGCTCGCACGCGGCGCACGCGCGCACTACGACCCCGATCCGCGCGGATTGCGCAGCGCGCGCGAAGCGCTCGCGTCCGAGCTGCGATGCGATGTCGATGATCTGCTGATCACGGCGTCGACGAGCGAAGCGTATTCGTTTCTCTTCAAGTTGCTGACCGATCCCGGCGACACCGTGCTGATCGCGACGCCGTCGTATCCGCTGCTCGAGCATCTCGCATCGCTCGAGCTCGTCGAGCTCCGCACATTCGCGCTCGAATTCCATCGCCGCTGGGAGATTCACGACATTCCTCAAGGAAGCGCACGCGCGATCGTCGTCGTGAACCCGAACAATCCGACTGGCTCGTTCGTGACGAGCGATGAACAGGATCGCATCGCCGCGCGCGGCATCCCGATCATCTCCGACGAAGTGTTTCTCGACTATCCGCTCGAAGGCAGCGGCACCACGTTCGTGCGCGACGACGTCCTGACATTCACGCTCGGCGGCCTCTCGAAATCGGCGGGCCTGCCGCACTTCAAGCTCGGCTGGATTCGCGTCAGCGGACCCGGCAAACGCGAAGCACTCGCCGCGCTCGAACTGATCGCCGACAACTTCCTCTCCGTCGCGACGCCCGTGCAGTCCGCGCTGCCCGAGCTGCTCCGCATCGCGCCGCGCATCCGCGCGCTCATCCGCGAACGCACGCGCGCGAATCTCGACACGCTGCGACGCGCGTTTGCCGCTGCCTCATCCGTGCAAGTGTTGCCCGTCGAGGGCGGGTGGTCGGCGGTGATCCGCGTCCCTGCGGTGATGAGCGACGAAGAGCTGGCGCTTGCGCTGCTCGATCGCGGCGTGCTCGTACAGCCGGGATACTTCTTCGACTTCGCAAACGAGGGATACATCGTCGTTTCTCTGTTGCCGGACACCGAGACCTTCGCAGAAGGCGTGTCGCGAATCTAGGAGTGCGGTGGCACAGCCACCGCTTTACTATCCGGATCGCAAAGCGGCGGCTTTGCCGCCGCACTCCTAAACGATGAAACAGCACTGGACGCTCGATCCCGACATCACGTTTCTCAACCACGGCTCGTTCGGCGCCACGCCGCGCGCGATTCTCGAAAAGCAGAACGCGTTTCGCGCGCAGATGGAACGCGAGCCGGTGCGTTTCTTCGTGCGCGAGCTCGAGCCGCTGCTCGACGATGCGCGGCGCGAAGTCGCGCAGTTCATCGGCGCCGATGCGGAAGGGCTCGCGTTCGTTCCGAGTGCGACCGCCGGCGTGAACGCGGTGCTGCGCTCGCTCGATCTCGACAAGCACGATGAGCTGCTCACGACGAATCACGAATACAACGCGAGCCGCAATGCGCTCGAGTTTGTCGCGCAACTCTCCGGCGCGCGCGTCGTCGTCGCCGACATCCCGTTCCCGATCGAATCCGCGGACGTCGCGTTCGCGCGCGTGCTCGAGAAGGTCACCGATCGCACGCGATTGCTGCTCATCGATCACATCACCAGTCAGACCGCGCTCGTGCTGCCCGTCGAGCGAATCGTCAGAGAGCTGCATGCGCGCGGCATCGATACGCTGATCGACGGCGCGCACGCGGCGGGCAATGTCCCGCTCGACGTTCGTGCGATCGGCGCCGCGTACTACACCGGCAATCTGCACAAATGGGTCTGCGCGCCGAAGGGCGCGGGCTTTCTCTGGACGCGCGAGAATCGCCGCGCGAGCGTGCGCCCGACGTCGATCAGTCACGGCGCGAATTCCTCGCGCACGGATCGCAGCCGCTATCTCATCGAGTTCGATTGGACCGGCACGTACGATCCAACGGCGTACCTCGCGAGCGCGGAATCGATCCGCTTCCTGCCGACTCTCGTGGACGGCGGCTGGCCCGAGATCATGCGCCGCAATCGCGAGCTCGCGCGCAAAGGGCGCGACATCCTCTGCGATCAACTCGGCATCGCGCATCCGGCGCCGGATGACATGCTCGGCGCGATGGCCACCGTTCCGCTTCCCGACGGCAACGCCACGAACCCGCCGCAGCTCTACGGCGATCCGCTGCAGGACACGCTGCTGTTCGAGCACCACATCGAAGTGCCGTTTGTCCCGTGGCCGCATCCGCCGAAACGCGTGCTGCGCATCTCCGCGCAGCTCTACAACACGGCCGACGAGTACGAGCGGCTTGCAAAGGCACTCTCGGCACACTTGCGTTTGACGTAAGCTCATAGGTTCGTGCGGCAACCGGAATGTGGCACAGACACTCTTGTCTGTGCGCACCGCGCGGGATGAGCCGATGCACACTGGGCTCCGGCCTCCCGAGTGCGCACAGACAGGAGTGTCTGTGCCACATGTTGAGACGGTCGCCCCTACTGATTCAGCGCCGTAAACACGCTCGGCGTTCTCAGTCCGAGCCACGGGTCTTTGCTCGGTGTGAGAAAGAGCTCGTCGTAGATGCGCTCGTTGAGCGACAGCAGATCTTCGACTTCGCCGTTCAGAAACCATGAGTGGATCTGCCGGTGGAGCTCGATCTCGTTGAAGATCGTTTCGGCGGCGACGGTGCGGCGCAGGTTCTCCATCAGCGTGTTCATTTCCTCAGTGTGCGGCGCGTCGTCGCCGAATTGTTTGCGGCGGATGACGTCGATCGATTCGGGCGCGAACGTGACGCGATCCTGTTCCATCGCGCCGAGTTTTTCCCACTGCGTCGGCTGCAGCGTCGTGAGCGATTGTCCGAACTCGAGCTGCGCGAACATCGGCCGCTCGACGCGCGCTTTGCTCGCCGCCTGGCGCGACGCGACGAGCGCGATCGAATCGATCTGCGTTTTCGTGAGCTTGCGCTTCTCGATCACGACGCCGCTGCGCGCGCTCAGCTCGCGCCAATGCTGCGTCGCTTCGTTGAACGCATCCGCGTGGTACCGCGCGAGCACGCCCGCGACATCGCCCTGCCGCAGCAGCTGATGCAGCCGCACCCATCGCTCCAGCTGCTCGCGAAACGCGTTCGGCGAATGCAATCCCGGCAGCGCATCGAGCACGACGCCGTTCGACGCGAGCAGGTAGTGCGCGCTGTTGCCGGTGATGGTCTGCTGAATCTTGCGGCCGTCGCCGAAGTCGATCGTGATGCGCGGCACCGGACGCACGGAATGCCAGTGCAGCACGAACTCGTCGCGCAGCAGCGCGGCGATCGCCGGATCCGAATAGAGCGTGGTTCGGAAGAAGCGGCTGTTCGCGCAACTCAGTTCCTCGTCGAGGCGCCCGAGGAGGTGAAGCGAAATCACGGGTCGCCCGAGCTGCGACGCAACGCGCTCCGCCTCGGCGAGATCGGTGTACCAGAACAGCCGCGTCATGCGGCAGTCCTTCTGCGCGCAGGCTTTGTCGAGCTGCGCTTCGAGCTGCGCACGCTCGGGGCCTTGCGCCTTCATGACGCGCGCGTAGAGCTCATCGACTTCGAATTGATCGGCGAATGCGCAGGTGAACACGAGCATCAGCGTTGCAGCGAGGGTCATCGTTCTCGGCATGAACATCTCCTTCGCTGCACAAGGTGCGGCGCGCCGCGCGCGTTGTCCGTCTAAGCCTTGTAAAAAGCCGGAAGGAAGATCTGCACGCTCGCGCCGCCGCCGTCGCGCGACTTGCTGCGGATCGCGCCGCCGTGTCCGCGCACGATGCGATCGACGAGGAAGAGGCCGAGTCCCAATCCGCCCGCCGAGCGGCGGAACGGTTTCGCATCGCGGAACACTTCTGTCGGCAAACCCGGTCCGCGATCGCTCACGGTGATCGCGACGCCGCCGTCGTGCGGCGCGACGTCGACGACGATGTTGCGCTCCGCCGCCTCGCGCGAATATTTCTCGGCGTTGTCGAGCAGGTTGTCGACGATCTGTTCGAGCGCGTCTTCATCGAATGCGACGCGCGGCAGATCGGACGCGATGCGCAATTCGATCGGACAGCCGGCCGCGTCCATCTGCGGACGCAGTTTCTCGACGCAGTCCGCGATCGCACGTCCGATCTCGCCTTCGCGCGGCTGCAACTTGAACGTGCCGCGCTCGATGCGTGTGACTTCGAGGACGTTCGCGACGAGGCGGCCGAGGCGTTCCGTTTGGCCGGAGATCTCCCGCGCGTAACGCTCGCGGCGCACGGGATCGCGCTCGTCCGCGATCATCTCGCTGTAGAGCCGCAGCGACGCGAGCGGCGTGCGCAATTCGTGCGCGGCCGTCGCCGCGAAACGCGTCTTCTCCATCGCCAGCGCTTCGCTGCGCGACACCATCCAGACGATGCCCGCGATGACGAGAACGAACAGCGCGATCACGCCGGTGAACATGCGCAGGAAGCGCTCGCGCACGTGCGTTTCGTCGCGATGGATCACGCCGAGAATCGCGGCGGGATCGATCTGCACGCGCCAGCCGGTGCCGGCGATCGACGCGCCTTTCGCGCGCAGCACGCGCGCGCCTTCGAACGTCGCGTTCTCCGCGAGCGGCGTGAGCAATCCCTGCACGAAATTTCCCGCGGGCGTGCGCACACCGCGCAACGCGACGAGTCGCGCAACGCGTCCGATCTCGATCGTCTGCCACTGCAAGTCGCTCGTGCGGATCTCGACCGGCGACGCGCGCCGCGGCGGCACGACGATCGGCGTCGCGACGAAGGTGTTCGGAGCAATGTTCGGTGCCGCAGCTTGCTGCTGCGGCGCCTGGGAAACCGTCGTCGCGTTTGCAGCGGTCGCTTGCGGCGGAGCTGCCGCTTGCGATGCGACGGTGTTGCCTCGATCGTTGGACGCGTTGCGTTTCAGCTCGCGATAAACGTCGTTCGATCGCAGGTTCTGCTGGAACGCGCCGGTATCGATGATCGACACATTCTGCTGCAAGTCGGCCGCGGCCTTCTGCGGCTCGGCGCTGTTCTTCTGCGTGTCAACTTTCTTCTGCGTGTCGGCGACTTTCTTCTGCAGCTTCTCCTGTTGCGCGGCGATGAGCTGCCGCCGTGTCGTTTCCGACTGCGACGCCGCGAGCCGCTCCTCGAGATCCGCGATGCGCGCCGCGGTCGCGCGCGCTTTCGTGTCTTCGGTCTCGAGCGCGTTGAGCAGCGGCTTCGCCGCATTGCGCATCGCGAGTGCCGACGGTGCGAGCAAGTCGCGAATCGACGCCTGCTCAGGCGCGTTCGGCGCGCTCAGCTCGCGCATCTCTTCGTTGAGCGTCGGCAGCGTCACGCGATTGCCGGCGTCGATCTGAAAGTACGCGACGACGAGTGCATCATTCGTCCCCGTCGCGAGCGGCGACGGCACGATCGAGAGTCCCTCCGACGCGCCTTTCGGATCGTGGTAGAGGTTCTGGTAGTGAAAGTACGGCCGCTCCGATTCGGCGACGCGCAGTTCTTCGAGGCGTCGCGAGAGGTTCTCCGCGATCGCACGCTCACGTTCGGCCGATGTGTTGAGCGCGCGTTGCTCGCGCTCGCGCAATTCCGCATCGAGCGCGCGTTGCGATGACGCGTACCACAGCGCGCAGAGACCGCCGAGGCCTGCGGTGAGGATGAGCGCGGCGATCGGGGCGCGTTTCATTGATCGCCCCACGCGTAGCCGATGCCCTTCACGGTCACGATGATGCGAGGCTCCGCGGAGTCGCGCTCGATTTTCTGACGCAGGTTCGCGATGGTCATGTCGACGGTGCGCGTCTCGATCTCATCGCTCGCGCCCCAGATCGTCTGCAGCAATTCGCCGCGGCTCACGGCGCGCGCGCGATGGCGATGCAGCCAGCGGAGGATGCCGACTTCGCGCGCGGTGAGCGCGATCGCGTCGCCGTCGCGTTGCGCCTGGCAGCGCCCGAGGTCGAGGAGGCAGCCGTCGATCTCGACGCGTTCGGGGTCGGACGGTGCGATCGACGCGCGACGGCGCAGCGCGTCGATGCGCGCAAGCAGCTCCGCGCTGCCGAACGGTTTCGTCAGATAGTCATCCGCCCCCGCCTGCAATCCCCGCACGCGATCCTCCTCGGAACCACGCGCCGTCAAAATCAGAATCGGCAATGCTGGTCGCGCCATGCGGAGTCGCCGGCAGACTTCGACGCCATCGAGCCGCGGCAACGAGAGATCGAGCAACACGAGATCGATGTCGCTCTGCTCGCCGCGCTCGACGCCGGTGATGCCGTCGACGACGGCTTCAACTGCGAACTCGCGGCGCGTGAGCAGATCGACGAGCGCCTCGCGCAGCGAGCGTTCGTCTTCAACGATGAGGATACGCACGGATTCATGGTACGTCGGCAGCGGGCGATGGCATTCCTCGCGCCGGCTTTTTTACCTGGCTTTGACGCAGCTTTCGGCGTGCGGCGACCGTCTCAAAATGTGGCACAGACACTCCTGTCTGTGCGCACTCG
>DATKFO010000770.1:0-8334 GCA_035544355.1 Thermoanaerobaculia bacterium | reverse complement strand
GGGGCAGTAGGCAGTAGGTAGTACGCAGTGGGCAGTCGGCAGTCGGCAGCGAGAAAAACAAAAACGCGGAGATTGCTCTCCGCGTTCTGCAAACTGCCCACTGCGTACTGCCTACTCGTCAAAGCAAATTGCGCAGTTCTTTCCCCGGCTTGAAGCGAATGGTGTTGCCGGGCGGGATCTTCACTTCCACTCCCGTCTTCGGATTGCGGCCGATCCCTTTCTTCCGCTGCTTCACCTGGAAGACGCCGAAACCGCGGAGCTCGATGCGCTGGCCGCGTGCGAGCGCATTGCGCAATCCCTCGATCACGGTATCGACGGCCTGCGCCGCTTTCACGCGCGAAATTTCGGATACTTCCGAGACCTTGTTGACGATGTCCGCCTTGATCATCGAGTCCTCCCGAAGGCGCCGATTATAGATGGAACGACATCGCATCGACGTGTGGCTCAAGCTCGTCTGTCTCTTCAAGCATCGTGCGGATGCCACGGAGGCATGCCGCGGCGGCCACGTGAAGTTGAATGGCCAGCGCGTGAAGCCGTCCACTCCCGTGAAGGAAGGCGACGTCGTCGAGTTCTATCTCGCCGATCGTTTCCGCCGCGTCGTCGTGCAGGCCACGCCGGAGTCGAACGTGTCGAAGGAAGTCGCGCGCACGATGTACATCGACGAGTCGCCGGAGCCGGTGAAGATCGACGCGCCAGTGTTTCGCGATCGCGGCGCGGGGCGTCCGACGAAGAAGGAACGGCGTGATCTCGATCGTTTTAACAAATAGCCCCGCGGCGTGAGCCCGGGGAATGTCGCGATGCGGGTGCCAGGATTGCAAAGCCCGCCGGGGTTATCGGCGGGCGACACTTTGCGCGCTGAATCGGAGTGTCGCCCGCTGATGAGGCCAGCGGGCTTTTTAGTCTTGGCGGCGGCGTCGCGAGTGGCCCCGGGCTCACGCCGCGGGGCTATTGAAAAATCAAATCATTGATTCACAAACCGCCGCATATCGACGTTCAGAATCAGCCCGATCGCGATGAAGAACATCATCGTCGAGGAGCCGCCGTACGAGATCAACGGTAGCGGGATGCCGGTCGTCGGTAGCACACCGATCTGCATGGCCACGTTGATGAAGACGTGGAAGATGATGAACGAGACCAGGCAGATGATGAGGAATGTGCCGCCGCGATCGCGCGCGTGTTTTGCGAACGTGAGTGCCTGCACGACCAAAAACAAAAACAGCGAGAGCACGATCACGACGCCGATGAAGCCCCATTCCTCGCCGAGGACGGCGAAGATGAAGTCGGTGTGACGGGCGGGGAGGAAGGCGAGCTTCGCCTGCGTGCCCTGCTTGAATCCCTTGCCGTGAATGCCGCCGGAGCCGATGGCGATCTTCGCCTGCGTGACCTGATAGCCGGTGCCGAGCGGATCGCGCTCGGGATTCAAAAAGATCTTGATGCGCTCTTTCTGATACGGCTTGAGCTGGTTCCATCCGATCGGCAGCATGATCGCGACCGCGACGATCATGATGATCCAGACGCGCGCGCGAATGCCGCCGAAGAACATCGCCACGGCGACGAGCGGAAAGAACGTCGCCGCGGTTCCGAAATCGGGCTGCATCAGAATCAGGAACACCGGCGCTCCGATGATGGCCATCGCCACGATGAAGGAACGGACGTTGAGGTACGCGCGATCGTTCGAATCGAAAAAACGCGCGAGCATCAGCGCGGTGAAGATCTTCATGAACTCCGACGGCTGGAACTGAAAGCCGCCGATGTGGATCCACGACTTCACGTTCGCGGTCAGGCGTCCGAAGATCAATAGGTAGGCGAGGAATGCGATGCCGACGCCGTAGAGGATCGGCGCCACGTCGAACAGCGAGTGGTAGTCGAACGCGAGAAACAACGTCATCAGCGTGATGCCGATGAGCACCCAGATGATCTGGCGCTTGAACAGCTTCAGCGACGGATCGGTGAAGTACGTCGCGCTATAGATGAGGAGGCAGCCGATCGCGGCGATGACGATCGCAGTGCCGAGAAAGTTCAGGTCGAGATTCGGGAAGAGGCGTCGCATCACGGCGTCGAAGGCGGAAGCGGCAGCTCGCCTTCCCTGATCTGCTCCAGTGTTTCGGGGTTGCTGAGATCGATGTTCGCGTTCGTGACTTTCTCGCGGAAGCGCGATTCGTACAGCAGCTTCGCGAGCGGTGCGGCGTCGCTGCCACCGTGTCCGCCGTGCTCGACGAACACGACCACGACGAGCTCCGGCCTCTCGAGCGGCGCGAACGATGCGAACCACGCGTGATCGCGATACTTGAACGGCAGTCCTTCGGCTTTGACCCAGCCGTGCTGCGCGATCACCTGCACCGTTCCGGTCTTGCCGGAGATGTCGAGGCCCGGGACGCGCGCGTTGCCGCCCGTTCCGCCATCCTCGTTGACGACTTTCCACAGTCCGCGGCGGACGGCGTTGACGGCGGGCGGCGAGAGCTTCACCTGATGCAGCACGCGCGGCGGAACGCGGAAGCGCTTGTACTCGCCGTCTTTCTGCACGCGATCGACGTAGCGCACGACGTGCGGTTGATAGACCGTGCCGCCGTTCGCGATCGCCGCGGTCATGTTCGCGACCTGCAGCGGCGTCACGATCAGCGGGCCTTGTCCGATCGAAACGGAGATCGTCTCGCTGGGATACCACTTGCGATGTTGTTTGTTGCGAGCCCACTCGGTCGACGGGACGAGTCCCGCGCGCTCGCCGTCGAGATCGATGTGCGAGATCTCGCCGAACGTGAGGAGATGCGCGTAGTGCGCGATCTTGTCGACGCCGAGCCGCGCGCCGGTGTTGTAGAAGAAGATGTCGCACGACACCTTCATCGCGTCCTCGACGTCGACCGAGCCGTGACCTTCGCGGCGCCAGCAGCGGAAGCGGCGTCCGAAGAACACCGCGCTGCCGCCGCAGCTGAAGTTCGTGCTCGTGCCGATCGCGTTGTCGGAGAGCCCCGCCGTCGCCATGACGATCTTGAACACGGAGCCGGGCGAGTAGAGCCCCTGGATCGCGCGATTGAGCTCGATCTTGAACGGATTGCTCTGGATGATTTTGTAGACGTCCGGCGAAAAGCGTTTCGAGTAGACGTTCGGGTTGTACGCAGGCGAGGAGACCATGGCCAGCACTTCGCCGTTGCGCGGATCGAGTGCGATCGCCGAGCCGACCATCTCGTTTTCGACGAAGAACTGTTCGGCGCGGCGCTGCAATTCGAAATCGAGGGTCAGGTAGATGTTGTCGCCCGGCACCGGCTGCTTGCGCGCCGGCGCGTATTCGCTGAGGCGGCGGCCGTCGGCGTCGTACTCCCAATACTCGCCACCGTTGCGCCCACGCAGATATTGGTCGTACATCAGCTCGACGCCGCGCTTGCCGACGAGATCGCCCTGCCGCAGCTCCTTGCGCTGACGGAGCTCGCGCTCGCTGATCTCGCCGAGGAATCCCATCACGTGCGCGGCCATCGTTCCGTACGGATAGTTGCGCCGCTGCACGGGGACGACGTCGAGCTCGGGGAACGCGACCGACTGCGCCTGAATCGCCGCGACCTGCGACATCGAGAGGTCTTCGGCGATCTCGAACGGTTTCGTCGGCGAGACTTCTTTGCGCGCTTTTTCGAAACGCGCTTCGATCTCTTCCGGCGTGATGGCGAGCGTGCCGCTCAGGAACGTGATGAGCTTCACGCGGTGCTGCGGATCGGCCTTGACGAGCGGCTTGAGCAGGACGCGATCGATCGTGACGGAGTACGCGGGCTGATTGTCCGCGAGCACTTTGCCGTAGCGATCCATGATGAGTCCGCGCTTCGCGGGGATGACGATCTCGCGCAGCGCATTCGCTTCCGAGAGGCCGCGATACTTTTCCGCCTGCACGCCCTGCACGACCCAGAACGAGCCGGCGAGGAAGACGAACACAGCGACGATTCCCCACAACACTGCGTTGATGCGGAAGGAGAGGAACTTCTGGTCGTCACGGTAGACGCGCATGGGTCACCAGGCTGCCTTGCGGCGGGTCGCTTCGATCGGCTCTTCGCGGAGGAACAACGTCAGGAGTTGATAGACGAGCATGCCGAACAGCAGGGTGACGATGGTCTTGATGAAGAGCGCCTGCTCGAAGAGATCGATTTTCTGTTTCACGAGGATGTTGACGAGCACGAAGATCACCAACTCGTTGACGATCACCGCGCCGCCGAGGCATGCGCCGAACGCGAGTGTGCCTCGTAAGGCGAGGCGCGAGTTGATCGTCGCGACGACGTACGCGCACACCGTCAGCGAAAACGCGTGCAATCCGAACATCGCATTCGAGAACGCGTCCTGCACGAGGCCGGCGAGCACGCCGGCGACGATCGCGCCGAGGATGTTGCCGCCCATCGAGTAGTAGACGACGAGGATCACGTACGGATTGAAGAACGCGAGCGCGTTCGGATAGAAGCTGTCGAGGAGCGAATGCAGCGTCAGCGCAATCAGCAATCCGATCGCAAAGCGCAGCCATCTCAAGCGGCGTACCTCCTGCTCAAGGAGCGTACCTCACGACCGGAGGCGGGATTTTGCGCGTGTGGATCACGATCACTTCTTCGATCTTGCCGAAGTCGACCGCGGGCTTCACGACGATGTTCTTGAACAACGTTTGTCCCGGCTCCGCGCTGACGACCGTGCCGATCGGAATCCCTTTCGGATAGACGCCGTCGATGCCGGCGGTGAGCACTTCGTCGCCCGGCGACACATCGGAGAGTGACGGCACGTCGAGCATCTGCAGCGCGGTGCCGCCGTTGCCACGCACGACGCCTTGCCGCCGCGTGCGCGTGAGCAGCGAGCCGACGGCGCAGTTGCTGTCGGTGACGAGCTGAATCTTTGCGAGGTCTTTCGTCGTGAGCACGACGCGGCCGATGAGTCCGTTTGCGTTGACGATCGCGTCGTTCACTTCGACGCCGTCGCCGCTGCCTTTGTCGATGATGATCGATTTGAAGCGGCCCGCGGTGTCGAGCATGATCGTCTGCGCGAGCGACGTCTGCATCGTGAACTCTTCCGAATACGCGAGCAGCGCGCGCAACCGCCGCACATCACCCTCGGACTGCTGCAACTTGAGATTGTCGGTCGTGAGCTGCGCGACCTGACGGTGCAGACGCACGTTCTCGTTCACCGCGCGGCGCATGTCGAGGTAGCCGTGGTACATGTCGGACGCGGTGCGCCCGATCCAGTTCACGGATTTCGGTACGGGGGAGAAGATCGTCATCACCGTGCGCTCGAAGAGCGTGCGCGTTTCGCCAAGGTAGCGCGTCTGACTGCTGACGCTCATCAGAACGAACAGCAGCGAGAGCACGACGATGAAGAGGAGCGTCGGTCTGCGGGGGATGACGTCTGTCGGTACTGCCATGGTTTCCCAGCGGGGTTTCAGCAGATTCTAGGCCAGAGGGTCGCGAGTTGCAGAGTCGCAGAGTTGCAGAGAGCTTCTATCCAACTCTGCAACTCTGTAACTCTGCAACTCGTCTCTACTCGATCGAAATCTTTCGCAGCAAGTTGAAGTCCGTCAACATCTGGCCGGTGCCGAGGGCGACGCAGGCGAGCGGATCTTCGGCGAGCGTCACCGGCAGGCCGGTTTCTTCGCGCAGGCGCTTGTCGAGGTTCTTCAGCATCGAGCCGCCGCCGGCGATGATGATGCCCTTGTCCATGATGTCGGCGGAGAGCTCGGGCGGCGTGCGCTCGAGCGCGACGCGCACGGCTTCGACGATCGTGGCGACGGTTTCCGAGAGCGCCTCGCGAATTTCTTCGTCGGAAACGACGAGCGTCTTCGGCACGCCTTCGACGAGATCGCGTCCCTTGATCTCCATCGTCATCTCTTCATCGAGCGGGAACGCGGAGCCGATCTCCATCTTCACCTGCTCGGCGGTTCGCTCACCGATGAGCAGGTTGTACTTGCGTTTGATGTATTGAATGATCGCGTCGTCCATCTCGTTGCCGGCGACGCGCACCGAGCGCGAGTAGACGATGCCGGCGAGGGAGATCACCGCGACGTCGGTCGTGCCGCCGCCTATGTCGACGATCATGTTGCCGGTCGGATCGGTGATCGGAAGGCCGGCCCCGATCGCCGCCGCCATCGCCTGTTCGATCAGATAAACCTCGGTCGCCCCCGCGCGCAAAGCAGAGTCCTTCACCGCGCGCTTTTCGACTTGCGTGATCTCGGACGGCACGGAGATCACGATGCGCGGTTTCACGAGGAAGCGGCGCCCGTGCGCTTTCTCGATGAAGTACTTGATCATCTTCTCCGTCACTTCGAAGTCGGCGATGACGCCGTCTTTCATCGGACGGATGGCGACGATGTTTCCGGGCGTGCGGCCGAGCATTTCTTTCGCTTCTTTGCCGACCGCCTCGACGTTGTTGTTGATCTTGTTGACCGCGACGATGGAGGGCTCGCGCACGACGATGCCTTTGTTCTTCGCGTACACGAGTGTGTTCGCTGTCCCGAGATCGATCGCGAGATCGTTCGAGAACATCGAGAGGAGCGATTTCACAGCCATTCTGTTGACGTTTCCTCGAGTTTGAGATTTCCGTGGAGCCGGCGAGCCGCGGTGCAAAAGACCTGCCCCGCGATGGTGAGGTGGGAGACTTACTCCTCCTGGATGATCACCGTCTGCGATTGTACTGTTTGATTGCCTGCCGGATCGATCGCTTTGATGACGACTGCGTTACGTCCGACTTTGTTGAAGGTGACGAGCTTCTCGAACGAGCCGTCGGATTTCACGTCCGCTTCCTCATTATTGATGAAGACCGTCGCACCGGGCTCGGTCGAGCCGCCGATGTTGAAGAACGCGCCGCCGAGGTGGAAGGCGGGCTTGAGCGTGAGTCGCGGCGGTGTGTGATCGTCGCTCGCGGCTTTCGCGCCGCCGGCGATGCGGAAGCGGCGGAAGCTCGAGTACGGACCGATCTCGCCGTCCGCGCCGATCGTGGCGACGCGCCAGTAGAACGCGCCCTCTGATGTCACTTTCGCGGCCGCGCTCGTCTTCTGTCTGCGCGAGTTGATCTCGAGCGTCGTGAACAGACGCGAGCGCGAGACCTGCAGCACGTACGACGCGTTCGCGATGTTCTCCCATCCGAAGTCGACGCGAAGATCGGGCGTTAGCTGGAAGACCTGATTGTCGAGCGGCGCGAGGAGCGCGGGCGGCATCGCGAGTTTTTTCAGCTCGCCGATCTCGCCCTGCGGTGTTGCACGGACGCGCGTGCCGCTCGCGACGACGACTTTCGCACCACCCGATTCCGGCGCGATCGATGCGGTGCCCTTCGTCGTGACGACGGAGGTTCCTGCGGTTCTGTCGACGCCGACTTGTGTCGACGATTCGGATTCGATGATGACCTGCGTTCCCGGAGTCTTCACGGTCGACGAGTCTTCGGTCGTCGCGACTTCGACCGGTCCGACGGTTACCTGCACCGAGTTCATCTTCTTGCCGGTCGCGGGATTGAGCTCGACGTAAATCTCGAGCAGCGCGTTCGGGCCGATCGTGTAGAGCGAGCCGTTCGAAAACATCAGCTCGGCGGATGCGCGCTCGCCGGTTTTTACCCAATCGCCGTTGAACAGCGGCGTGCGGATGTCGGCGTCGCGAAATCCTCCCGACGATCCTTTTTGATATTGCACATCACCTTCGACGGTGAGGAACTGCGCATCGTTCTCTCGATCGCCGCCGCTCAGCGCGGTGCGGCTGATCGTGTGCGACTCGACGGCAGCAGCCTGCGCTTCGGCGTATTTCGCGCCGGCGAACAACGAATTCGCTTCATCCCACTTCGTCTGCGCACGCTTGAATTCGCTTTGATGCTGATTGAACTCTTTCGACGCAGCGAGCGCATTCAGCGACTGCTTGGCATCGACAATCGCATCCTCGGCGGTGCTTCGCGGATTTCCCTGCTGTTTATGCCAGAACCAGTAACCGGCCCCGGCAAGGAGGAGGATGAGGACGACCAGACCGATCTGCTTGAGACGGTCGATCGAGATCAGATACCAGTCGATGTCGGCCGCGGCCGTCTGCTTGCGTTTCGCCATCGCCCTGAGAACGGGGCAGTTATAGCACGGTTGGCGAATCCGCCGGGGAATAGGTAGACTTCGCCGCTTTTTCTGACGCTTTCGATCAGATTCTTCGCCCCTGAAAGGTAGTTTCGATGCTCAAGTTAATGCGGGAAAGCTTCGCTCAATTGAAATGGATCCTCATCGCCGTGGTGGCGATCTTCATCCTGTTCACGTTTTCTCAGTGGGGTGCGGGACTCGGATCGCGCGAGAAAGGTGGCAACTTCGCAGCCGTCGTGAACGGCGAGACGATCACTCTCAACGAGTACGGCCGGATGCTGAAG
>DATKFO010000769.1:0-2347 GCA_035544355.1 Thermoanaerobaculia bacterium | reverse complement strand
TCATTGGAGTACGGCAGATGAATCGTTTGCGCGATCGCGTCCCCCGGAAGGTGCGACGGCGCGGGGAGCTCCATGATCGGATACGTCGTGTTTCCTTCACGCGATGCGATCGTGATCGATGCGCCGAGGGTTGCGAGGACCATGTAGACGTCGGAGGGGAACGGCTGCGCGGTCTCGGCCTGCGCGCGCGTCATCATCACGTTGCCGCCGATCGAGCCGATGTTGCGCACCTGCAGATTCGCGACGTCGAGCAGATGTTTGCGGAACGCGACGAAGCCTTTCGTCTTGCCTTTCGGCTTCGTGGCGATGAGTTTCTGCAATTCGTCGACGACGTTCGAGAGCGATTCCGCTGCGCCGATGTTCACGCCTGCGTCGTCGGTCGAAAATCCGAGGAGCTCGGTGAGCTGCGCGATGTCGATGAGCACGTGCGGGTCGTATTCGGGCGCTTTGTAGATGCCGATCGACGTGTTGCCAACGACGAGCTTCACGTTGCGCGAGTTCCCGCCGTGCGTCGCCTTGATCCCCTGAGCTTCGGCGAGCGTCGCAGGAGCGAACCATTCGTAGCCGCGTCCGGTCCATTCGTGAAGAGACGGCTTGTAGCTCTTCAGCTCATCGGGAAACGTGAGCGATGGCTGCGGCCCGAGGTGCTGCTCGACTTCGATGCCGGGGCGGCAGCGATGATTCGTGTGGTACTTGTCGTTCTTCTTGAAATCGACGGCGAAGCTGCGCATCCCTTCGAGGATCGGACGGAATCCCGTGCAGCGGCAGATGTGGCCGTCGAACAGATCCTCGATCTCCTGCTGCACCGGCTTCGGGTTGTTGCGCAGGAACGTAAACATGTTCATCACGAATCCCGGCGAGCAGTAACCGCACTGCGAGCCGTTGAACGCGGCGAGGCGGAACTGCACGGGATCGAGCTTGTCGCGCGTCGAGCCAATGCCCTCGGTCGTCGTGATCATCGCGCCGTCGATCGACGCGAGCGGACGGAGACAGGAATTGATTGCCGTCTCGTCAACTTTCTTCTTGATCGGATCCCAACGCGAAAGCATCACCGTGCACGCGCCGCAACCGCCCTCACCGCACGACAGCTTCGTGCCCGTGAGTCCGATCTCATCGCTGCGCAGCCAATCGACGAGCAGGGTGGTCGGATCGGGCTGGCCGATCTCCACGCGGCGGCCGTTGATGTAGAAGAGGAGATTTGGCATTCGTTGCTCCTTTTAGGAGTGCGGTGGCGACGAAGCCACCGCTTTCTGATCCGGATCACAAAGCGGTGGCTTTGCCACCGCACTCCTAAACATTCACGCCGTTGAGCCACAAGTCGTAAAACGCATTCGCATCCGCCCACATCGCGACCTGGACCGGCGTGCCGTCCGGCGTTTGCACGAGCTGCGCGGAGTGGTCGTGCTCTTCGTCGAGCTGCTGCACGATCGAGAGCTTCATGTCGGTGAAGCGCGCGATCTCCGGGTTCGTGAGGATCGTGGCGGCGAGCGGGTCCCACGCGAAGAAGTCGCCGCTCTGCACGAACGCGATGTCGGCGATGAAGGTCTGGTAGATGAACGCCGCCGCGGGCGTGGTGTGACGCTGCTGCAGGCGATCGTAGAACGCGAGGTTGATCGGGACGTAGTTGCTCGCGTCGAGCGGGACGAGCGTGATCTTCACGCCGGCGTCGAACAGATATTTCGCGCCGAGCGGGTCGATGAAGATGTTCCACTCCGCGACGGTGTTCGAGTAATCGGGATCGACGACGTTGACGTTGCCCGGCACGCCGATCGCGCCGCCCATCATCACGACGTGCGCGATCTTCGTCGCGAGGCCGGGATTGTCGTGGAGCAGCGTGCCGAGGTTCGTGCCGCCGCCGATGGCGAGGATCGTGACCGGCTCCGGCGCATCGGTCAATGTCTTGACCAAAAACTCGACCGCGCCTTCGCTCACGGGCGGATTCGGATTCGCCGGCAGCGCGACGTTGTACGTCGTGTCGATCTCCGTGCGGATCGATGATGGAAAGCAATTCGAGTACAGCAGCGGCGCGCGCGCACCCGCGGCGACAGGCGTCTTCGGCTTACCCGCGAGCGCGACGAGTCCCAGCGCGTTCTTCACGCCGTAGCTCAGATGCGAAGCGCCCGCGCCGGTGATCGTGAGCCCGAGAACTTCGACCTCGGGATGCAGGAGCAGATAGAGGATCGCCATCCAATCATCGATGTCGACATCCGTGTCGATCAGGACCGGGGTCTTGGGCATCGGGATTTCCTCGCTGTGCTAGATTGATGGAAATCCTAACCGATGTTGGCAGTTGGCAGTGGGCAGTCGGCAGAGGACTCGTTCTGCCTACTGCCTACTGCCTACTGCC
>DATKFO010000768.1:0-12781 GCA_035544355.1 Thermoanaerobaculia bacterium | reverse complement strand
CTTGGCTCAACGTGCCGTACGACTGCGGCGTCGCGATCGTGCGCGAGTCCGCCGCGATGCGCGCGGCGCTCACCGCGAGCGCGTCGTATCTCGAGCAAACCAGCGGCGTCGAGCGCGATCCGTTCGAGTGGGTCCCCGAGTTCTCACGCCGCGCACGCAGCATCCCGGTTTACGCCACGCTGCGATTCCTCGGGCGCCGCGGCGTCGAAGACCTCATCGATCGCTGTTGCGCACGCGCGCGGCAGATCGCGGACATCCTGCGCCGCGATCCGCGCGTCACGGTTCTCAACGACGTCGTGCTCAATCAAGTGCTCGTGCGCTTCGCGGACGACGATGCGACGACGCGCGAGACAATCGCGCGCGTGCAACGCGACGGCACGTGCTGGCTCGGCGGCACGACCTGGCACGGCCTGGCCGCGATGCGCATCTCGGTCTCGAACTGGATGACGAGCGAAGAAGACATCGAGCGCTCGGCGGACGCGATCTTGAAAGTCTAGGAGTGCGGTGGCAAAGCCGCCGCTTTCGTATCCGGATCACAAAGCGATGGCTCTGCCACCGCACTCCGAAACATGCGCGTCAGTTCGCGAACGGCATCGTTCGTCGCAACGACCGTCATGCCGTCGCCGACGCGGCGGCGCAGATCGTCGCAGTCGCAGCTCGTCATCACGATCACGTTTCCGAGCTCGCCGCCGATCTCTTCGCGCAGATACGTGAGCACGCCGTAGCCGCTGTGGCGCGCGACGTCGGCGTCGATCACGATTGCGCGGTACGTTTCGCTCTCGAGTTTTTCGATCGCGTCCCAGCCGTCGCTCGCGCAATCGATCGCGATGTGAAGCTGCTCGCCGGCCGCTTCCATCTCGCGCGCGATCGAATCCTTGTCTTCCACGATGAGCACGCGCTTCATGAGCGCGAATCTATGGCTACGCGCAACGCGCGAGCAAGCGCGGCCGTCAGGATTCTTTGAGAACTTTCGCGACGCGCGCGAGGAGAACGTTGTTCTTCACCGGCTTGCGGATGAAGTCGGCAGCGCCGATCTCGAACGCGCGTAGCTCCGGCTCCTCGCCGGGCAGTCCCGAAAGGAAAATCGTCGGCACTTCGATCCCTTTTTCGCGCAGCGCCTCGAGCACTTTGTGCCCGTCGATGAACGGCAGGTCGATGTCGAGCAGCAGCAGGTCGACCTTCTCGCGTCCCATCAACATCAACGCTTCCGCGCCGTCCTTCGCCAGGAACACGTTGTAGCCGGCGGTCTTGAGCAGCGCATTCGTCAGCTCGCGATTGAGCACGTTGTCTTCGACGACGAGCACTGCGGGCTTGTGCTCTTCGGGCTTCTCATCGGACGTCGTGCGGCGCGTGCGCAGCTGCACGATCTGCTGATAGAGCGCCTTCGTCTCCGCGTCGGGCTCCACGCGCAATTCACGCCGCAACGTTTTCGCGCACGTGTCGAACGTTTGCAGCGCGTTCGAGAGATCGCCGGTCTGCAGATAGAGCCGCATCAGTTTTTGATAGAGCGACTCCTGCAGCGCGTCGATGCGCAGCGCGTGCTGCACCGTCGCGATCGCGGCATCGAGCGCGCCGTGACGCGCCTGTGAATCGGCGAGTTGCGCGTGCACGCGAACCGCGAGGCGGTGCAACCGGTCGCGCTCCGCGAGCACCCACTGATCGAATTTCTCTTCGTCGAGGATGAAGCCGTCGAGGAAATCGCCTTCGTACAACCGCGCCGCTTTCTCGAGCGATTCATCGTTGCCCGAGCTCGCGAGCGATTCGAACTCCGCGACGTCGACGCGCACGAGCTCGGGATCGATGGAGAGGAAGTCGCCTTCTTCGCGAAGGATCTTGCGATCGGCCGAAATCTGCGCGAGCTCCTTGCGCAGACTCGAAAGTGTCTGTCGCAGACTCTGCCGCGCCTGTTCGGGCGCGGTGCTGCTCCAGAGCAGCGCAGCCATTTTGTCGCGCGACACGAGCTGATCCGGACGGACGCCGAGGTACGCAAGCATCGCCTGCGACTTCCGCGAGGTCATCGTGATCAACGCGCCCGATTCCGCGCGCATGCGATAGTCCCCAAAGAGCTCGAGCTGGAGTACAGCCATTCGGCGGCGAATTATAGAGGGCAACGTAGCCCCGGTGCGTGAGCCCGGGGAACATCACGATGCGGTTGCCCGGATTGCAAAGCCCGCCGGCCTTATCGGCGGGCGACACGCGGGGGCTACATTGATCAATTCACCGCAACCGCCTCAGGCGCCCGCTCCCCGAGAAACATAGCGATCTCATCGATGCGTGCTTCGACGTCGGCCTCGCCGAGGTTGATGAGACGTTTTGTATAGCTGGGATCGAACAGCAGCAGTGAGACGAAGTCGGACGACTCGTCTTCGCGCGCGCCGAGAGCACGCACGAGCAGTCGCAGACTGCGCGGCAGATTTTTTTCGTAGGCGCCGGCGAGCTTGCCGAGATCGCACGACGGACGCATCACGAGCAGGTCGATCGGCTTGAGGCCGTTGCGTTCGCGCGGATCGACTTTCGCCAGCATCTCGTTCATCCGCTCCATGCGCGCGACGTCTTCGTCGATGACGTCGAGGAAGACCGCGTTCACGAGCTGATTGAGGATCTGTGCCGCGGGCGGCGAGCCGGCGATCGGCTGATTCGCTTCGTCGGGCGTGCGCTGATAGCCGGTCGACATCGCGATGATGCGCGTTGCGCCGAGGTGGACGGCGGGGGAGAGCGGAGCGGCGAGACGGATGCCGCCGTCGCCGTGCCACGTCGATCCGATCCGCACCGAGGGAAAAATGAACGGCAACGCGGACGATGCCATCACGTGCTGCACCGTGATCTCGGTCGGCGTGCTGCGCCGATTCGGACCTTCGTAGACTTCGATGTGGCGTCCCTGCACCCACCGCACGTTTTGTCCCGTCGAGTAATCGAGCGTGACGAGTGCGAGCGCGTTGAGGCGTCCGGCGCGGATGTTCTCGGAGATGCCGCGGATCGGATCGCCGCAGCGCGTGTGGAGCACGCGGCAGAGGAGATCGCGCAGCGGCGACGTGTCGAGGAAGCCGTGCGCCTTGCGGCGCGCGAATCGTTTGCGCGGAAAGATCGACGCGAGCGCGGTGCGGAACGGGATCAGCGTGCGCCAGTCGAATCGATAAATGTGGCTCGCTTCGAGCTCGCTCCAGACGTCGACGAGCGCGTCGACCTGTTCGACGAGCGTGCCGGGATGCGCCGCGAGCAGGGATGCGTTGATCGCGCCGGCCGAGACGCCGGTGAGGATCTGGAATCGCAGCGTGGGGAAATTGCGGGCGATTCCCCTCAGCAAACCGACCTGATACGCGGCGCGGGCCCCGCCGCCGGTCAGCATCACGGCGATATCGCCACCGCCGGGCTTTGCTTCCTGCGCAAAACGGGCGGCGGTGGCATCGAGCTCCTGAATGCTCACGTACTCGGCATTTTCAATCCGCTTGCCAAGCTGAGTAGCAGTAGGCAGTAGCCAGTGGGCAGTAGGCAGTAGGCAGAAGAAGCTCGCTGTTGTTGTACCGTCACGTGCAAATGCCATCTGCCCACTCTGCCCACTGCCCACTGCCCACTGCTAACCGAATAGCGGTCATCGGCGGTGGCATCAACGGCGCGGGCATCGCGTGGGAGCTCGCGCGTCGCGACTACGAGGTCGTGTTGTTCGAGAAAGGCGAGTGCGGTGCGCAGACGTCGTCGGCGACGACGAAGATGATTCACGGTGGCCTGCGCTATCTCGAGCATCTGCATTTCG
The DNA here is from genome assembly GCA_035544355.1 of Thermoanaerobaculia bacterium. Classification (GTDB taxonomy): domain Bacteria; phylum Acidobacteriota; class Thermoanaerobaculia; order Gp7-AA8; family Gp7-AA8; genus DATKFO01. The sequence continues at coordinate 9,030 of DATKFO010000768.1, read as the reverse complement.
GACTCGTTCGCGAGTCACTGCGTGAGCGCGGCTGGCTGCTCGATCACCTCGGCGATCTCATTAAGCCTCTTGAGATCGTGTTGCCGGTCTACGCCGACAGCCCGCGCAGCCGCTTCATGATCCGCCTCGGCCTCCTGCTTTACGACCTGCTCGCGGGCCGGCGCAACATCGAGCGGCATCGGTCGTTGAGCGCCGATGAAGTCGCGCAGCTCGCGCCGATCGTGACCGATGGCTTGCGCGGTGGATTCATCTACTGGGATGCGCAAGTCGACGACCATCAACTCGTGCGCACGGTCGTCGCGTCCGCGATTCGCGACGGCGCGATCGTGCGCGAGCACACGGCGGTCGATGCAATCGTGCGCGACGGCGACGACTGGATCATCCGGACCGCGCGCGGAGATGAATCGCATTTCGACCTGGTCGTGAACGCCGCGGGGCCGTGGATGAACGAGCTGCTCGAGAAGAACAACATCGACGCGCGCTACGTGCTCTCGCTCGTGCGCGGCACGCATCTCGTGCTCACGCGAAAAATCAGCGACGCCGGATTGCTGCTGCAGTCGACGAGCGATCGCCGCGTGTTTTTCGTGTTGCCGTGGAAAGACGCGACGCTCGTCGGAACGACGGAGGTCGTGCAGAAAGAATCGCCCGATCGCGTGGCGGCGAGCGAGGAAGAGATCGCGTACCTGATCGCGCGCTTCAATCGCTACTTCCGCGAGCCGATCGATCGCGACGACGTCGCTTCGACGTTCGCGGGCGTGCGGCCACTCGTCGGACGCGCCACGAATCCGAGCGCCATCGGCCGCGACTTCCGCGTGATCCGCAGCGGCAATCTCATCAACGTCTTCGGCGGCAAGATGACGACGTTCATGGCGCTCGCGCGGCGCGTGGGGTTGCGCGCGGATGTGTATTTCGGGAAGCCGCGGGTGGCGAGAGCTCCTGAATTTATCCCGAACGCGTAGCGGAGGGATCTCCGCGTGCACGGCCGAAGCACCTTGCTCGTGCGCTGCCGGTGCCGCCGGAGATCCCTCGCTTCGCTTCGGGATAAACTGCAAAAGCTCATGACGTTCATCCCCACACTCGACACCGATTCCAAGCAACGCCCGCGCATTCCGCGCACGCTCGACCCCGTCGAAGTCCGCGCGCTCGGCAGTCTCATGGAAAAGCAGCTTGCGACGCCGGAGTATTACCCGCTGACGCTCAATGCGCTCGTCGCCGCGTGCAATCAGAAATCGAATCGCGAGCCGGTGATGGAACTCGCGGAGGATGAGGTCGAGCGCGCGCTGAATCGATTGCAGGACGAACGTCTCGTGTGGCGCGTGATGGGTGGCCGCGCGGTGCGCTGGGATCACAACCTCGACACGGTGTGGCATCTCAATCGCCGCGAGAAGGCCGTGATCACACTGCTGTTTCTGCGCGGACCGCAAACCGCCGGCGAGCTGCGCGGACGCAGCGATCGCCTGCATCAGTTCGAAACGGTCGCGGAAGTCGAAGACACGCTGCGCGACATGGCCGCGCACAGCGAGCCGCTCGTTCGCCAATTGTCACGACGTCCGGGACAAAAAGAAGAGCGATGGGCGCATCTCGCGGGTGGCGCGGTGGTGGACGTTGCGCCTTCGGCGCCCGCCGAGGTTGCGGCATCGCACGAGCCCTTGTCGGCGCGCGTTGCGCGCCTCGAGGAGCAGGTGGCGTCGTTGATCAGCGAGCTACGCGAGTTGAAAAGTAAGTTGGGTGAATAGCGTCATTCACTACGAAATCGCACGAACACATACACCGCCTGCGGCTTGTGCCCGTACCCCTCCGGCAGGTCGTGCGTCTGGATGTGGTAGTCGACATTCGCGCCGATGCCGCCGCGCCAGGCGCCGCTTGCGAAGACGTCGAAGATGTAGCCAACCATGAAGTGCGATGTGTTCTCGACGTCGGTGTAGCCGAACACGCCGGCGGGGCGATCGACGTTCTCGACGCGCGCCGAGAACGTGTTGCGCTTCACGCGCGCGATGAGCTCGATGCCGAGCGATTGCAGATCTTCCTGCTCGGTCCAGATCAGGCTCGAGGCAACGTTCGACGTCGCGTACGAGATCGACGCGGTCGAGATCTCGCGCTCGAACAGATCCTCGCCGAGGGTGCCTTGCGAGACTTGAATCGACCAGTTGCGCATCGGCGTAAGCGTGAGGCGTGCGGAATGCGAATCGATGTCGCCGTCGTCGATCCCGCTGTAATCGCCGAAGCGCCGCGCATCGTGAAACGCGCTGCCTTCGATGCTGAGGATTCGCGACGACCATCCGAGCGTCACGACGCGCGTGGCCTCGTGAAACGATTCCTGCACGTCGTACGCAAACGGCGCCTCGGCGAATTCGCGCGACGACGAGCGCAACGCGTACGACGGCGTGCCGAGCGCGGGATCGCCGACGAACGCGCCGTACAGATGCAGAAACGACGCTTCGCTCGTGCGGAATGCGAAGTGCGCGGCGGCTTCGCCGAGGAGCGATTGCGGGCGCATGCGGTCGACCTGCGGCGCGTCGGTCAGTTCGACCGGCGAGATCAACTGCAGCATCTGCGGATAGCCTTCGTCCTCCTGCATCGTCACCGGCTCGAGCGATGCGCGTCCGCGCACGAGGAAGAGGCCGCGGCTGCCGATCGTGCGCTGCGCGCCGGCGGAAAACCAGTTCGTCGAGAACACTTCGGTGCGCTGCTCCGCGGGTCCGGTCTCGCTGCTGAACGAGACGAACGCCTGCGCGTCGAAGAACGTCGTCCACGCATTGCTGCGGACGATGCGGGCGTGATGCGGCTCGGGTCCGGGGTTCGCGGCGGTGCCGGAAATGTTGCGCAGCAGGAACGCACGCTCGAACGAAAGCTCCTCGGCGGCGAGCGGGGTGACGAAGGCGAGTGAGATGGCGAGCAGAACGGCAACACGTTTCATGCGCGCGCAGAAGTGCAACAGCTCTGCCCGTTTGTCAACTAAAGTCCGGCAACTCCTCGGCGCCCGCGACATCACGCTCGATGAAAGCGAGCGGAATTACTCGAAGAGGCGTATCAACCGCATCGCGTGTTGGGGCACTCGTAGGCGGAACCGAGGTACCATTTCGTTCAGATGGTTGATGATCTCATTCAGACGCTGACTCGCTTCCACCGAGAAGTGGTCGTTCCTGACATTGAACGGATTGTCGAGAGCAAGGTTGGCGCGGTTCAAAGCGAAGTCGGGATGCTTCGTGGCGAAGTCGGATCGCTACGAGCTGACGTGGGTGCCATCCGAGCTGATGTCAGCGTGCTTCGAGATGATGTGGGTACGCTAGGAGCTAATGTCGGTGCGTTAGGAGCTAGTGTTGGCACGCTCCGATCTGAAGTCGGTATGCTGCGTGGTGATGTAGGTGTTCTGCGCGCTGATTTCGGCACGCTGCAAGATGATGTCGGCACACTTCAAGAAGACTTCGCCGCGTTTCGGAACGACGCGCTCACGCATTTCGATAGGGTCTATCAGCGTTTCGACTTCCTTGAATCGGAGTACCACGCCATTTCCACCGGTGTCGCGCGCATCGAAGCGCAGATCGCGATGTTCGGAAAGCAATTCGCGGATCGTCAGGAGCTCGAACAACTGAAAGTGCGCGTTGCCGAGCTTCAAGAGCGCATCGCTGAGCTCGAATCGGAGATGTAGCTACTCTCTCCCCACCGGATACAGCCGCGCCCTCTGGTCGTAAAACGGCGTTTGCCGATAAAACCAGTACAGCCTCTCGGTCGGGTTTGCGCGGAAGGCTTCGTCGTTCGCGACTTTCGCGCGGAATTCTTCTTCGAGCTTTGGATCGGCTTCGAGCATTTTCTGCGCGGTGGGTTCCATGATGTACGGCTCGACGTATTCCGTCACGGAGAGAACGGAGTCGAAGAGGCCCCATTGGAAAAATGAATCGGGGGATGCGGGCTCGAGGAGCAGCACGGCGAGCGTGCCGAGCGGTTGATCGGTCGGGATGCGGATCGAGCCGGCGGGGAAGGTTTCGTGGCGGCGCTCGGACGTCGTCTTTGCGGTGACGCGGACGTGGCCTTCGAATTGTTCGCTTCCGTATTTCGGCTCGTCGAGGCGGTACATCTCGACGTCGATCGTGCGCGGTGCGGTGATGCGCTCGAATTTGATGCCGTGCAGCGCGATGCGGTCGATGATGTCTTTCCACGACGCGGGCACCCAATATGCCGTTGGCCGCGTGACGCTGCCCGCGACTTCGGTGCCGCGGCGATACGGAACGCGCAGCGTGACTGGTTTGCCGGTGAACTCGCGATACACGTCGCCGGTCACCGGCGAGAGATGCGTGCGCGACTCGATCGCGAGAAATTCGATCGTCTCGTTCGCGCCCTCAGGCACTTTCCACGCGAACGGCACTGCATCGACGCGGCGCGCGCGATCGGATGCGATCGCTTTGCGCAACGCAGCGCCGTCGCTGCCGAGTGTGCGCAGCGAGTTTTCCAACAAAACGTACGTGCCGAGGACTCGCTGGTCGTACGGCTTGAGCGAATGATTCTCGACGAGTGCCGCCGCGATGTGGCGCACGTCGCCGTATGCGTGCGAAAAGCGAGGATCGGATGGACGCTCGCTCAACCCGCTCGTCACGTCGTCATCCTTCACTGGAAAGACGAGCGTGCCTGGGATGTGTCCCGCCTCGCGCAATGCGCGCGTCATCGCGGGGCGCCACGTTTGCTCGAGCCACGTTGCAATCGCGGGCGAATGTCCCGCGGGACCATCGAAGCCGAACGTGATGTCGTACTGATAGTCGGCGCCGTCGGTCACGTGCAGGTCGAGATAGAGATCGGGATCCCACGTGTCGAGCGCGCGGATCATCGCGCGCATCTCTTCGGTGTCGGCCTTCATGTACTCGCGATTTAGATTTAGGTTGCGCGCGTTCGTGCGCCAGCCGCTGACTTCGGGGCCGCGCTGGTTGATGCGGCTGTAGCGCGATGTGCGCTCGTGCGCGTCGACGCTGAAGATCGGGACGAAGAGAAAATTCGCGCGATCGAGCAGCTCGCGCTTCGTGCCGCGCACGGTCATGTCGCGCAACAGCATCAGCCCCGCGTCCTTGCCGTCGATCTCGCCCGAGTGAATGCCGCCCTGCGCGAAGAGCGCCGGCTTGCCGCTGCGCCGCAGTTTCTCCGGCGTGAAGTTTTTTTCTTTCGACGCGATGACGAGCCAGATGTCGCGCCCCTCGGGGCTCTTGCCGAGCGACACCATCTCGAGCTCCGGCGCGGCGTCGACGAGCTTGCGCAGATACGCGACGGTTTCGTCGTAGCTCGGCGTGTCCTTCAGGCCGGTTTTTTCCGACGGCGTCACCCATGGATCATTCGCTGGAACGACGAGCGCGCGGCTCGCGCCGTTCCATGGCGGGAGCGGCGGCAGGATGGGATCGACGGCGAGAAGGGCGAGGAAAAGTGCGGCGGCGTTCATGCGCGCGAAACAATACCTCACACGAACGCCTCACCTTCGTGCGCGGTCCAGTGCTATAACGGAACGTCGGCGCCATCGCCGGCTGGTGCACGGGGGTCCCGACCCGCACATGACGGCTACGCGCCGTTTTGCCAGCCGGCGTGGCGCCGGCGCTCCGTTATCTCAATGAACCGCGCGTCAGGGGTCGATCTCCACAATCCACAATTACGTTTCTGGGCCTGCGTTCGTCAGCACTTCGTGCAGCGCTTCTGCATGCAAGGACGGAACAACCGCGTCTTTATTGCTATCGCCGTTGTCGATGACCACGATTGTCTTTGATGATGCACTCGGCGCAAAAACAACCGAGGGGATTCCGTTGCGGAGATGTGATGGGGATCGGTCCCGGCACGGCGGCAGTCATGCTGTTTCGGCATAATGTTGGTCCTATGCCGCAGAAAAGCAAGAGATATTCGGATTAATCTGATGGCAATATAGCATGTCAGCGCATAAAAAAAGGGCGGCTCGGGAAGCCGCCCTGATGCAAACCACTGTCGAATTTCTACTTCGCGAAGACGTCGTCGACGTTCACGATCCGCAGGTTCTCCGGCTTGATGTTCAGTTTGTAGCTGCCGATGGTCGCATCTTCTTCGGCCAGCTCGGGTTTCGGCGATTCGTATTTGATCGCGCTCGGTGCGTCGCTCAGGAGCTTGTCGCGGAGTCCTTCCGCGTCCTTCGCGATGATCACGATGTGCATGTTCTTCGTTGAGAGGTATTTCTTGATCACGCGATTCACGTCGTCGCGCGTGAGCTTGGCGTATTGCGCGCGCATGAAGTCGACGTAGTCGGGCGTGCCGTACCACCATGAGTCGAGCGCGTAGCCGAGGCGCTGGTTCTGCGTCGAGGTCACGAGGTACGTGTTCTTCATCAGATAGTCGCGCGTGTTCTCGAAGTCTTCCTGCGAGATGCCGCCGTCGATGAGCTTCTGCGTTTCGTACAGCGCGAGGCGCAACGCCATCTGCGCGTTGTCGGGCACGACGGGGCGGATCCAGAGCTCGAAGAGCTGCGAGCGGCGCGCGACGTTCGGGCTCGGGAAGAACTGCTGTCCCGGACGATTGAAGTATTCGATGTATGCGTAGTCGCCGTAGTTGAGACCGCGCTTCTCGCGAATGCGATCGTAGAGACGGCCGAGCGATGCGCGATGCTCGCCGAGCCACGCGCGCGCGATGTTGAGCGCCGCGAAATCGGCGTCTTCGCGCGTGATCGGAAGCGGGTGCCCGAGGGAGATCGCGGTGGCGCGCGTTTCCTTCTTCACGATCTCGATGTGCAGACCTTCGGGCTGGTCGCCTTTGATCGCAGGCAGCGTGGCGATCGTCGTCGCCGCGCGTCCGGCGGACAGCGCACCGAGATCACCCGTCAAGCGCGCCTGAAGATCGCTCGGGTAATCGCCGGAGAGTCCGATCACGAGATTGCCGCGCGTGTAGTTGTCGGCGATGTATTTCTTCACGTCGTCGATGGTGCTGGCCTCGACGCCTGCGATCGTGCCGAGGATCGTGTGGCCGTACGGCGTGTTCGCGAAGACGATGTTCTGCAGCTCTTCTTTCCCGAGCTCTTCTTCGTTGTTGTTGCGCAGGTCCTGCTTGAGCGCGTTGAGCTGCGCGTCTTTGAGGCGCGCGAAATCTTCGTCGCGGAAGCCGGGCGTGAGCAACTGCGGCAGCACGACGTCGAGGAAGTTCGCGACGTTGTCTTTGTGCACGATGCCGGTCAGGGTCGTCATTTCTTTGTCGACCTGATTCGAGAACGAACCGGCCATCGGATAGAGCGCTTTGTTGATCTCGTCGATGCGCATCGCCTTCGATCCCGCTTCGGTGATCATCGAGGCGGCGAGCTGCGCGAGACCTTCCTTGCCCTTCGGATCATTCGCCGAGCCGGCGGTGAAGAGCAGCTTGACCATCACGTTCGGCACGACCGATTTCTGCGTGACGAAGCGGATGTTGCCGCCGGCGCCGGCAGCAGGCGCAGCAAACGTCGCCAGCGACGGCGTCTTCGTCATCCCCTCGGGGAACGCTTCCTGCGAAAGTGTGGTGACGACGACGTTCTTGTCGGCGAAGTATTTCTGCGCGGTCGCCTGGATCACGTCGGGCGTGACCTTCGCGAGCTCGCGGTAGTACTTGTTGATCGTGTCGTACGAGCGCTCGAAGTGCACGTAGCTGGCGAGCGTCTCGGCGATGGTGTTCGTGTTGTCGAGCGTGCGCACGAAGCCGTAGCGCGAGCTCGCCTTCGCGTCTTCGACGCGCTTGGCGTCGAGCTTCCTGTCGCGCAGCGACGCGAACGTGTCGAGGATCTGATCGCGCACGTAGACGGCGTCGCTCATGTTCTTCACGCGCGCGAAGACGGTGAAGAGCGTCGGGTCGACGTTCGGTCCGCCGAAGTAGAAGAGCTGATCGACTTTCTGCTCCTGCTCGACGAGGCGCTTGTAGAGATCGGAGGTCTGTCCGAACTCGAGGTCGAACATCGTGTCGAACGTGGCGTTGTCGAGCATCTGCCCGACGGACGGTCCGTGGAACGCGACGGTCACCCACGGCAGCGTCTTCGACGTCCACGGGACGTTTGCGTAGACGGGGCCGTTGTGCGTCGTTTCCTGCGGGATGTCGACGGTGAACGTGCCGCGCTTCCAATTGGACCAATACTTCTCGACGAGCTTGAAAACGTTCTCGGGCTCGACGTCGCCGGCGACGATGATGGTCGTGCGCTCGGGGCGGTACCAGCGGCTGAAGAAGGTCTTCGAGTATTCGTACTCGTTCGGCATGTCCTCGATGTCTTCGATGAAGCCCATCGTGGTGTGTTTGTAGGTGTGGGTGCTGTACGCGGCGTTGCGCTGCACCTCGAGGATCTTGCGGATCGGGCTGGCGCTGTTCTTGTTGTACTCGCCGAGGACTGCGCGCGATTCGGTCTGGAACACTTCCTTCGAATAGGAGAGGTTCTGGAAGCGGTCGGCCTCGATCTCGAGGATCTTCTCGAGGTCTTCCTTCGCGAACGTGACGTGGTAGTTCGTCAGGTCGTCGGAGGTGTACGCGTTCTGACGCGCGCCGGCCTTGGTGATGATCGCGTTGTAGGTGTCAGGCGGATACGCCTTGGTGCCGCGGAACATCATGTGCTCGAAGAAGTGTGCGAAGCCCGATTTGCCGGGCTCGACTTCGTTGCGCGATCCGGTCTGCACCGGGATCTGCACGGACACGATGTTCGGGAAACCTGTCGGAACGACGATGACCTTGAGGCCGTTCGCGAGCGTTTTCTCGGACGCTTTGAACGGGAGGATGTCGTCGCTCTTTTTCGTCTGAGCGAGCGCGGGCAGCGTGATGAGCGCGGCAGCGCACACGGTGAGAACTGAACGAAGCATGGACTCTCCTTACAGAATTTGGGTTGCGAGGTTACGCGGTTGCGGGGTTACGAGGGTGTTACGGAGTCGCGATCGACCGCGTGACCGCAAGACTCCGCAACCTCACGATTGGGCGATGTCTTCCGGGATCGCAGCGGGCCCTTCTTTCAAGTCCTCGCGAATGATGAGGTCGAGAAAGAGCTCACGCACGCCGTTGCGGCCTTTGGCCTTGAATACGCGGCGCACGTCGGAAGGT
>DATKFO010000767.1:0-3292 GCA_035544355.1 Thermoanaerobaculia bacterium | reverse complement strand
CTTCGCGCCCACCCGCCGCCCGCTCAGGATGACACTTGCGCCCCCTCAGTCACTGGTCACCAGTCACTAGCCACCAGGATCGGGTCCGTATAATCCCCCCAACATGTCCGCTACACCGCCCCTCGGACCCTACCGCATCGGTGAGCGCGCCGGTTCGTCCGTCTGGATCGCGGAGGATACGCGCAGCGGGAAGCAGGTCGCGGTCAAGCTGCTGACGAAGCAGCTGCCGAAGGAGACGGCGAAGCGCGAGGCGATGATCCGCGATGTGCGCGTCTCCGCGGCGCTCTATCACGTGTTCCTCGTGCCGATCATCGAGATCGCGCCGATCGGCGAGAACCTCGTGATGATCATGGACGTGGTCGACGGCGAGTCCGTCGCGAAGAAGTTCCACAACAAGGCCGTCGATCGCGCCGAGTTCTTCCGCATCGCGTATCAGCTCGTCGACGCCGTGAAGTTTCTTCATCTCCGCAATCTCCGCCACGGGAACATCAACGCCGACTCCGTGCTCGTCACCGCGGACGGCCAGGTGAAGCTCGGCGGCTTGAATCTGGGCAACCTCCTGCCGCGCGAGAACAACGCGGTCGTCTATCAGCAGAAGGGCAACGATCCGCGCAGCGTCGCGTACATGGCGCCGGAGATCATCACCGCGCGTGAATCCGACGAGCGCGCCGACATCTTCTCGATCGGGGCGTTGCTCTACGAGCTCGGCGTCGGCAAGCCGCCGTTCAGCGGCACGAACGCGACCGACATCGCGCGCGCGATCGTCGAAGGCAATCCGGCGTCGCCGAAAGCGATCAACCCGAGCATCGATCCCACGGTGCTGCAGGTCCTCGGCGGCTGTCTCTACAAAGATCCGTTCAAGCGGGTGAAGGACGCGAAGCTGCTGCTCGAAGCGATCGTGCGCCTCGATCCTGAATGCGAAAAATTCGCGCAGGAGCTCGTACGCCGCGCGACCGAGCCGGGCGACGCTCCGAGAGGCGACGCGCCGCATCAGGCGATTCTCCTCATCGCCGATCTCGCGAATTACACGGAGCTCGAGGCCGAGAGTCCGGAGAAGGCGAAGAAAACCGCCGCGCGCATGCAGCAGCTCCTCGGCGAATCGGTCTACCTCTTCGACGGCCAGGTCGGCGATCCGTTCGACACGCGGCTCATCGCCGAGATGCCGTCGATCGACAAAGCGCTCGAAGCGGCGCGCAAAGGCGAGTTCGATTTCTCGCCCGAGATGTCGAGCGAGCCGGAGCCTCTGCAAGTGCGCATGCTGCTCACGGGCGGCGAGGTGACGGCGAAAGACGGCGCGATCACCGGCACGCCGATCACGCGAGGATTCGAAGTTCTCGCGCAACTGCCGCCGTTGAAACTGCACATCACCGAAGACTTCGTGAAGCTCGGCCGCGGCAACGTGCGGCTGCGCGACGCCGGCGCGCGCGCGGGCGTGAAGCTCTACACGATCGTCGATTCCGAGCCGAAGGCAGTCGTTGATCTCGGACCCGAGCCGACCACCGCGGACATCGAGCAGGAACTGAAAGAAGAAGCCGCGGCGATCAAGGCCGAGAAGAAACAAAAAACAAAGCGCGGACTCGGCATCGCTGCCGCCGCGATCATCGCGCTCGTCGTGATCGGCGGCGGTCTCGGCGTGATGTGGATGCGCCGCGGCAAACCAGAGAAAGTCGTCACCGCCGCACCCGTGCAACTCGGGCCGGCGACGGCGGCGCGCCCGCGCAAAGTGCTCGTCGATCCGATTGCAGTCGAAGGCACCGATCCCACACTCGCAGCGCAAGCAAACGCCGTTCGCCTCGGCGCGATCGAAATCCTGCGCAGCTTTCCCGAGATCCGTATCGCCGACACGCCGGGGAGCGGCGTGACTCGTTTCGCCGCGAAAGTTCGTGCCGGCGCAGCGGGACCGGAGATCGTCGCGCCGAACGGCATCGCCGTGCCGATGATCGACACCGCGAGCGGCATTCACTCCGTCGTCGAATGGGTCACGGCCGATGTGAGCGCGCCCGCGCATCCGCCGATCGCCGCGGCCGCGATGAATGCGTTCGCCGATGCGCTGCTCGCGAATGCATCGAACGACACCACGCGCGCGGACGCATCGCTGCGCGCAGCGCTCACCGCGGATCCGAATTTCCTCGCGGCGCAGATGCTCGCGATGCATTTCTTCGAGTCCAACGGAAACGTGACCGACTCGCTCGCAGCCGCGAAGCAGATCGTCGTGCTCGATCCCGCGAACCTCGACGCAGCACGCGTCGTCGCACGCGCGAACCTCGGCGCCGGCGATCTGCAACAGGCGTTCGCGATGTACGACCGTATTCTCAAGCGGCAGGCGAACGATGCGGAGTCGCTGAATCTCGTCGCGCGCTACGCGCTGGGGTCCGGCGACACGGAGAAGTTCGGTGCCGTGCTTCGCCGTTTGAACGCAGTGCCTGCGCGCAGCGTCGCCGCGCATCCGCCCGACGTGCTCGTCGTGTCGGGACGCTTTGAAGCGGCGATCAGCCCGTACTACGACATCGAAGTGAACGTTCCGAACAATCCCGCGCTCGCGCTGAAGATCGGACGCATCTCCGTGCTGCGCCACTCGCTGCCGATCGCCGACCTCGAGCTGAAGAAATTGTCGGAGAGCGATCCGGTGTGGGCGTTCCATCTGCTGAAGGCGTACATCGCCGCGCAGAACGGCACGAAAGCCGAAGCGGAGACGGAACTGCAGATCGCGCTCGCGGCGGCGACGCCGGGCGATGAATCGTGGACGAGCGCGGCCGAGGTTTACGCGCTGCTCGCGGACTCGCCGCGCGTCATCACCGCGCTCGAAAAAGCTGCGCAGCGAAAAGAGCCGACTGCTGCGTACGTGCTCGCGAATCCGCTGTTCCGCTATTTGCAGAGCGAAGCGCGCTTCCAGACACTGCGCGACACGCTGACCGCGCAGCAGAACGAGATGCGCGTGGCGGTCGCGCAGATCGCGCTGTGATCGAGGGAACGATGATCGTCACGGCACGACTGACCTTCTCCGCCGCGCATCGCCTGCACAATCCGGATCGCGATGCGGAGTGGAACCGGCGCACGTACGACAAGTGCGACAACCCGGGCGGACACGGGCACAACTACGGACTCGAAGTCAGCGTGAAGGGACCGATCGATCCTGAGACCGGAATGGTGATCGATCTCAAACAGCTGAAGGACATCATGCGCGCGCGCGTCATCGATCGCGTCGATCACCGCAATCTCAACACCGACGTCGATTTTCTGCGTGGTGTCATTCCGACCGCGGAAAACCTCGCGCGCGCATTCTGGTCCGAGC
>DATKFO010000766.1:0-2472 GCA_035544355.1 Thermoanaerobaculia bacterium | reverse complement strand
AGCAAACGGCGAACGGTCAACGGGTGCAGCCATGAGCCGCAAAGCGCGTGAGCTCGAGACGCTGCTGCTGCCGATGATCGCGGCGCTGCCGCTGTATCTGACGCAGACGATCGGCGTGTTTCCGCTCTTCGCGTTTCACGCCGCGATGAGCGCGATTCTCATCCGCGTGCTGCTCGGGCGCGGCCCGGATCTCATTCCGGGCGGCGTGATGAAAGCGCTCGCGATCGTGTTTGTGCCGTTCTACATCGTCGACGGCCTGCTGATCTCGCGCAGCGCGATCGCGGCCTCGACGCATCTTGTGCTCTTCATCGCCGTCTACCAAGCGATCGAGTCGATGCGCACGCATAATCACGCGCAGCGATTGCTCACGACCGCGCTCATCTTCATCGCCGGCCTCGCGACGTCGACGCACATCACGGTCGTGCCGTTTCTCGTCGCGTTCGCGTTCTTCGCGTTCCGGCAGCTGATCTACATCAGCCATCTCGAAACGGTGCGCTCGATCGATCGCGAATATGCCGAAGCGCCGTCATCACGCACCGCGCTCTGGTACGTCGCCGGCGCCACGCTCCTCGGCGCGCTGCTGTTCCAGCTGCTGCCGCGCGTGCGCAATCCGCTCGTGCAAGGGCTCGCCGAGCAGTTGTCCGCAGGCGCGACGGGGCTCAGCGAGACGATCAATCTCAACGAGCCGCGATCGACGACCGCCGATCCGACCGTCGTCGCGCGCGTGTGGATGGGGCAGCAGACGATCCCGTTCTTTACGCCGCTGCGCCTACGCGGCAATGTCTACGACCGCTTCGACGACGGCGAATGGAAGCCGACGGGACGCGGACTGCGCATGGTCGCGCCGCGCGACGGCGTGTATCCGCTCGCGCGCCGCGCGGGATTCTCGCGCACCGCAACAGTGCAGATGCGGCCACAACGCGGACGCATTTACATTCCAGTCGGCACGTACGCGATCACCGGCCTCACGAATCTCTACGAAGGTCCGATGTACGGCTCGTACTTCGTCTACCAACTGCGCGGCAACGACGTCGTGTCGTTCGATACGCGCATGGCGTTCGAGACCGAGCCGCTGCGCGTGCAGCGCGTGCCGATGGCTGGCTATCCCGTCACGCCGCCCGTCGCGAATCTCGCGCGGCAGATCGTCGGCAACGCAACCGATCCGCGCATGCGCGCACAGCGGATCGAGGATTACATGTCGTCGCGTTTCCAATACGTCGCCGATCCCGCAACGCTCGGCCGCAGGATGACCGTCGACGATTTTCTGCTGCGCGTGCGCCGCGGACATTGCGAGTACTTCGCCGCGGGCATGGTCGCGCTGCTCGCATCGCTCGATGTTCCCGCGCGCATCGCCGGCGGTTTCTACGGCGGCCGGTTCAATCCGCTCACCGGTTACTTCACCGTGCGCCGCGAAGATGCGCACGCGTGGGTGGAGGTGTGGGACGGCTCGCATTGGCTCACGTTCGATCCGACGCCTGCGGCGCTGCGACCCGGCACGCAGAAGGGAAGTCTGATCGGCGCATACGCGTCGGCGCTCGGCGACTCGATCAATTACTTCTGGGATCGCTACATCCTCACGTACGGACTGTCGGATCAGGTCACGCTCGCCGTCGATGCGATCATGCGCGCGCGGGAAACGATGCAGTCGCTGCGCGCATCGATGATCGGCGCCGCGCAGCGATTCAGCGCGCAACGCTTTGGCCTTGCGCTGTCGATCGTCGTCGCAATCGCGCTCATCGTGTTTCTGATCAAGCGCGGCCGCCGCCCGCTCCACGAGCTCCTCGCCGCGCGTCTCGAGCACTTCGACATCCACCTCGGCACCGCGATGACGATGGAAGACGCGCTCCGCGAATTGCGCGACAAACATCCCGCCGCCGCGCAGGAAATCGCGCCGCTGATCGCGTTGTACGAAGAAGAAGAATTTTCGGGGCGGCGAGATCGGGCGCGCGCGACGACGCTCCGGAGGAGTTTAGGAGTGCGGTGACGACGAAGTCACCGCTTTCTGATCCGGATCACAAAGCGGTGACTTCGTCGTCACCGCACTCCTAAACTACTTCCGCGGGTTCTGGATCAGCGCCACCATCTCGCGTACCGCGGCATCCAATCCCACGAGCGACGCACGCGAGATGATCGAGTGCCCGATGTTCAGTTCCTCGATGTCGCTGAGCATTGCGATCGCGTCGATGTTGCGGTATGTGAGTCCGTGACCCGCGAGGGCGACGAGTCCCATCTTGCGCGCGGCGCGCGCGGCGGTCGCGATTTTCTCGAGCTCCGGTTGCCAGGCTCCCGTGTTCCACGAATCGGCGTAGCGGCCGGTGTTGATCTCGATCTTCGGTGCCCGGAGCTTGTTGCACTGGCGGATCTGTTCGAGATCGGGATCGACGAAGATCGAGACGTCGATGCGCGCGTCGAGCAGCTGGCGCACGACCTTGTCGACGTTGCCCGAATGCAGCACGACGTCGAGGCCGCCCT
>DATKFO010000765.1:0-16291 GCA_035544355.1 Thermoanaerobaculia bacterium | reverse complement strand
GTGAAATGCGCGACGCTGGCGTGGCATACACTGCGCACGGCACTCGAAGGCAAAGAAGAAACGGTCTCGACGGAGTAACGTGGGACGGGCTTCAGCCCGTCAAGACACCATGAGAGAAGAAGTCACATTCACCCGCAACGCCGAGGCGATCATGATCCCCAGCGGGGAGCGCGTGCTCGTGCCGGTCGGTGCGCAGGCCACGATCACGCAATCGCTCGGCGGCACGTACACCGTCATCACCGATCGCGGCCTGATGGTCCGCATCTCCGGTCAGGAAGTCGAAGCGATCGGCAAGACGCCGCAGGAAACTCCGGAAGTCGCGGCCGAGGAAGTGACGCCGGAAAAGCTCGAGTCGATGGTGTGGGACACGCTGAAAACATGCTTCGACCCGGAGATCCCGGTCAACATCGTCGACCTCGGCCTCGTCTATCTCTGCGAAGTCAAAGAGAGCGAAAGCACCGGCTCCGACGTGCACGTGAAGATGACGCTCACCGCGCCCGGCTGCGGCATGGGCCCCGTCCTCGCGAGCGACGTGAAGATGAAGCTCGAGGCGCTCCCCGGTGTGAAGAACGCCGACGTCGAAGTCGTCTTCGATCCCGTGTGGGATCGCACCATGATGTCCGACGCTGCGAAATTGCAGCTCGGCATGATGTGGTGATGAGGCGTAGATAGACGTAGGACGAGTTCTTAGCTTGTCCGGTTTCCGCCGCGAGTGGGGCGGGCTCGTTTCGCGCTACGTAAGCACGATTTCCGTGGTTGGCGGGCCGCCTGGAGAGGCGGCCCTACGTTTGTTAGACGTAGGACGAGCTCTTAGCTTGTCCGGTTTCTGCCGCGAGTGTGCGCGGGCTCATTTCGCGCCACGCCACCCGAACGGCCAGACGATATCGAGCTCCAGCTCGAGCATTCTCAAAAACGATCTCATCATTGATTCCATGCGTCGCGTGCTGCCGCTGTATCTTCATACGCACGGAAGCGCGAAACAGTTCCGTCGTTGAAGGTGAACTGGTGCATGGCGCGGATCGGCCAGCCCTTGCCGTTCTTCTTGTAGCGATAGTCGTAGTCGACCTGCACGAAGACGTCGTTGCCGGTGGCGGCGTAGAGGCGCGGCTCGAATTTCTCGAAGGTGACCTCGTTCGAGAGTGTGGCGAAGAAATCGCCGACCGCTGCGCGGCCGTGGCGGATCGGATACCACGGGATCTCGCTCACGACCGTCTCGGTTCCCCACTCGACGTCGTCCGTGACGTTTTGAAGAATGCTGGCGACGTCACCGCGGAAAAACGCGGCGTACATCTCCTGAATTTTTTCGATGTTGCTCTGCTCGCTCATGTCTCGCGCTCCTTCGTCCGATAGCTACGTCGGAGCGCGAGACGTGGATTTGCCGCGTCAGATATTGATCTTGTCCGCGAGATCGCTGAGGCCCGGCACCTTGAAGCGCTGGCCCTGCAGCGCCTTCACGATCCCGAGAATCGAGATCACGAGGTAGCCGATCCAGAGCGCGCACGGCACGAACGAGATCAGGCAGGTGAACAGAGGGAAGAAACGGCCGAGGAGCCAGAAGAACGCGTAGACGATCGTGATCGCGCCGGCGAACACGACTCCGTTCTTCGCGTGCCACTGCACTTCGGAATCGTCCTTTTTCACGAACAGCGGGATCAGGCAGAGCCACCAGCAATACGACAGCACGAGCATGACCTGCCGGTCGGACGAAGCGGGTCCACCGGCAGACGGCGGTGGTGGCGGCGGTGTGTACGATCCTCCGCTACCCGGAGGCGGCGGTATCGAAGGGGGGACGGTTGGCGGGGGCAACTCGCTCATTGCTTCTCCTTACTTAAACGTCGTTCGGCAACGCGTAGAGGTATCACCGCAAGGGCAATCGAAATAGTAAGCCCGATCACAAGCGGCAGGGCCGTCGCAATCCAGTCGTGCTCGTCATCGACGCCGAGCACGCGCCAAAAAAAGTAGCGCATGATCGGCCGTGCCATCAGCAGCATCATGCCGCCGACGTAGCCGAGCGCGACGGCCATGTACGCGAAGCCGCCGAGCGACAACCCGACCTGCAGCGGATTCTCCGCGTTGAATTGCGGCGCGAGCGCACCCATCCCGACGCCGAGACTCACGAGCGTGAGCGCGAGCAGCGACGCGCCGAACATCGTGAACACCCACACGATCGCGTTCGCATCGAGCATCACGTTCGCGAATGCGGTGAGGATCAGCGCGAGCAGCGTCAGCGGAGCGGCGTACACGAGCACTTTCACGCGCAGAAACTGCCGATACGAAACCGGCGAAGTCTGCACCAGCCAGAACGCCTTCCCCTCGGACGACACCGAAGGAAACGCGAAGCGCAGGCAGATCGCGGCGACGACGAAGCCGGCCATGCCGAGGTTTGCGTAGGCGACGATCGTCGCTCGCGCGTCGCCGCCGAGCGGCAGCATGCGGATGTTGTATAGGTAGATGAACATCAGCGCGGCCATCAGAAACAGCTGCGACCACTGCGCGACGTCGCGCGCGAGCGTGCGAATTTCCTTCGCGATCATCGCGCGCACGGGAAGATCGGTGCGCCCGAAAAGACGATCGAGCATGCGTGTCGCCCACGCCGATCCGAGCGCGACCGGCGCCATGCTCTCTCGCGCGCGAACGAACGCAGTGAAGTACGTCGCCCGTGCCGCGACGACGAACGCGACGAACAACGCGAGCGCGGTGATGAAAATCCTCGGCGGCAGCGGCGACGCCGTCTGCTGCGTCATCACGTCCGCGAGCGTCGTGCTCGGATAGATGCTCATCGACGGCAGCTCGATCGTGCGCAGCACGGTCACGACGTCATCGGTCCCGATCTCGGAGAAGAAGCGCTCCGGCCGGCTCATGCGAAACGCGATCACCGCGAGCGTGAGCACGAGAATCGCGAGCGTCGCGACGATCTGATGCACGCGGCGCACAGGGAACCAGCGCACGAGCAGCACGATCGCGAGGCTGGCCAGGCTCACCGGAATCGCGAGCAGCAGCGCGAGATTCACGAGCACGATCGGGAAGAACGTCCACGGCCGCTTGTACTGAACCGCGAACGCGACGAAGACCGGAATCAGGAACGCGTAGACGATCGTCGCGCTCTGCACGAGCGTTTTCATCCAGCGCGCGAGAACGATGCGCAGCTTCGAGCGCGGCGCCGCGTGATAGATCTCGAGATCGAGATCAGTGAAGAACGCGCCGATCGCCGCCGTCATCGACGACGAGAACAGCACGATCGTCGAGACGAGAAACACCATGCCGAGAAGATTGCGGAGGAGGCCGAGCGCGAAGAACGGCGTCGCGATCTCGACCTGCGCGATCGCGCGAAACAGGCGGCGGAAGAGCGCGAAGTCCGCGAAGAGAAACGCGAAGAAAAGAATCGCAACGATCGTGATCTTCACGATCGCGCCCGCGTTGATCGGGCGGAGTTTGCTCGAGGTGATTCGAATGGACCACATGTTTCGGAGTGCGGTGCCAAAGCCACCGCTTTCTGATCCGGAACCAAGAGCGGCGACTTTGTCGCCGCACTCCTAAATCAACGAATTCACTTCATCGAACCACTTCATCGTCGACTCCGCGCGTGCGGCGCGGCCGCGTCCTCGCTCGAGCCCGAGCTCGAGCAGGCGCTCGATCAGCCGCGCGTACTTGAGCTCCGTCGCTTCCCACAACTTCGGATACATCGAGATGCTCGTGAAGCCCGGGATCGTATTGATCTCGTTGACGTAGAGGCGATTCGTGCCGCGCTCGAGAAAAAAGTCGACGCGCGCGAGGCCCGCAGCGCCGACGGCTTTGAATGCAGTGATCGCGTGGCGCCGCACTTCGTCGGCTTTCTCTTTCGGCAGCTTCGCCGGAATCACGCTCTGCGATTTGTTCTCGATGTACTTGTCCGCGTAGTCGTAGAACTCGCGACCCGGAAGGATCTCGCCGGGCACGGACGCCTCAGGATTCTCGTTGCCGAGGACGGAGACTTCGATCTCGCGCGCATCGATGCCGCGCTCGACGAGCACTTTCTCGTCGAAGCGCAGCGCATGCTCGATCGCCGCGCCGAGATCCGCGTCGCTCTTCACTTTCGTCACGCCGACGGAGGAGCCGGTGTTCGCGGGCTTCACGAAGTAGGGAAGACGCAGCGCGTTGTTGACCGCGCGCCCGAGCGACGCGCGCTCGTTGCGCCATTCCGATTCATTGACCGCGACGAAATCCGCCATCGGCAACTTCGCCGATGCGAACGCCTGCTTCATGTGGACTTTGTCCATCGCGATTGCCGACGCGGTGACGCCGCTGCCGACGTACGGAAGGCCGATGATCTCGAGATAGCCCTGCAGCGAACCGTCTTCGCCGCCCGTGCCGTGAATCAGCGGAAAGACGATGTCGATGTGCTCCGCGCGCACCCACGACTCGAACGAGAAGCCGGCGTGTCCGCTTGCGCTCGATTCGTGTCCGTCGAGAATCGACGCGCTCCGTTTCGGATCGACGAAGCGGCCGTCTTTCGCGACGCAAATCGGAATGAATTCGATGCGCGGCTTCGGCGCCGCCGCCGCGACGGAGCGCGCAGAGAGAATCGAGACTTCGTGCTCGGCGGACCTTCCGCCGAAGATCAAGACCGCGCGGATCGCGTCACTTCCCAAGCGGAATGCTCCCGATGAGGTACTTGATGTCGTCGTCGCGCCAGCGGATGCCCGCGCCGAGCGTGAACGACGTGTCGTTGAGCGCGTTGTCGATGCCCGAGGTGACGAAGAGGCGCGGCGTGTTTTTCTTTTCCTTGCGCAGCGTGTACTCGCCGAACACGCGGAGATGCGGGTTGTCGTCGCGGCGACCGCCGAAGTCGAACGCCTCGCCGGTCAGACGCAAACGATCGTTCCATTGATAGTCGATGCCGGCGCCACCGCTCGAGTCGATGAGACCGATGCGCACCGCGAGATCGTCGAGTGTCCATCCCGCCTGCGCGGAGATCAGGTAGTTGCGCTCGAAGCGCGTCGTCTTCGTGACCGTCGTCGACGACACGCCGGTGTCGGGATTGGTGATGGTCTCGATGTTGACCTTGTCGCGACGATGCCCGCGCGGATCATCGCTCAGCTCGAGGTTGTAGAAACGATTGCGCTCCGGATTCGGAATGAGCCGCAGCGACACGGCCGAGCGCGAATTGCCGCCGATGTTGTCGACCCCTTCGAACTCGCTCTTGCTGAGGCCCGCGTAGTAGTCGGACTTGATGCCGATGTCGAGGCCGAGGCGGCTCGCGCGGCCGAGTGTGTTCTTGAGCTCCGTCACGCCTGATTCGACGGCAGTGAGCGCGTTCGTCAGTCGCTGATGTGCTTCGTCGCTGTAGATCAATTTGCCGACAGTGCCTTCGCCGGTTTTCACCTGGCCGGTGATGGCGTTGAGGTTGTCGGTGGTCGTGCGGAGATCGGCCGAGAGCGTTTTAAGATTCTCGACGACCTTGCGCACGTCTTCGCGATTGTCGCCGACGGTTCCGCCGATCTGATTCGCAACGCGATCGAGCGTGTCGGCGAGTCGCGGGATCTCCGTTCTCAATTGCTCGGTGATCGCGCGCGTGTTCGCGAGCGTCGCGTCGACGTTCGTGCGATTCGCGGCGACGAGCTGACGCACTTCGTCGGTGATCGAGCGAACGTTCTCGACGATGTCTTCGAGCCGCTGCTCGCCCGCGGGACCGCCGACGACCTGCCGCAGCGACGCCGTGATCGCTTTCACGTCGTCCGCGATCGCGGAGACCTGACTCGTCACGTCATCCATCGACGACGGTTGCGATCCGCGAAGTTGCGCGACCTCCGTCTTCGGAATCACCGGCGCGGCTGCGGTGCCTGGATCGAGCTCGATGTACTTCTCGCCGAGCAGCCCGAGGTTCGCGACCTTCGCGCTCGCGTTCGCGTGCAGCGGCACATCGTCATCGACCTCGAGCGTGACCTCCGCACGACCGTCAGGCAGGACGCGGATGTCCGTGACCTTCCCTTTGCGCACGCCCGCGATGCGAACCGCCGACTTCTCATCGAGGCCCGCGACGTCGTGAAACGTGACTTTCACCTCGCGCGTGCCATGGCCGCGCCGCAGGTCGATATCCTCGATTTTCAGAACGAAATAGCCGAGGACGCCGAGGATGACGAGCATGAAGATGCCGACTTTGGCTGCAGAAGACATGAGTTACTCCAGCGTGACAATCGAGGAATGTTTAACTAGATTGTGTTTCGTGCAACTCATACACCATGCACTGTTTAATGCTGATTAGTACTTGAATGATTAGTGCTGATTAGTACTTAGTTACTTTAGTTCTCATCCTATTCACGGAATGGGATACCACAGCGCAGAGCGTGTGAATCCTCTTGCCTGAATCCGTCCGTTATTCTTCAGTTCCTGGAGAAGCTTTTTCACCTGATTCTTCGTCAGCGAAGGAACGACATTGCACAACTGTGCAAATGATGTCCCGTCTGCTTTCTCCTTGATGTGTGTCGCGAGCAGTTCCTTCGTTGCCTGCCGATCGATGCCTCGCCTTTTGACGTAGCCTGCTGCGTCGCCGATGAACTCATGAAGGCGGCGCGACAGAATGTAGCGTGTACCTCTTCCGTGTCCGATGCGTTCCACGATGCCATGCCGGTGGAGATGAGCCAGGCTATCGCGAAGCTCCGGCGGAACTGGCAGATTTGCGTTTAGCCGGTGAAGGACGAGAAGGTCGGAAGGGGCGAACGTGTACGAGCCTTCCTCTTCCTCGATCACGGTTTCAAGGAATCGGAGAAAGGCGGGATCCTGAAGGATTCCCTCGAGTACGACGATCACCTGATATACGTCGCTTCGCGAAAAATCTGGAGGGGCCTTTCCTTCGCGAATCGAGAGCTCGACCATGCGATCGACGCCCTGTCCCGAGCGCTCGACCAGCCCCGTTTGCTGCAGAGCTTCGGAAAGGCAGCGATTTCGCGGCAGCTGTTTGAAAAGCAGGTTGTCGGCCGTCACTCCCGGCGGAAAGCCACCAGGGCTCTGGATTTCGATGCGCCGCGGATACTGCCGAATGAAAACTGAGCCGGGAGATCGGTAGTCGCGGTGCGCGATGGCGTTGAGAATCGCCTCGCGAATCGCGAACTCGTTGAAGGTCGGGATATCCCGGACGAAAAGCCCTTCTCGAAAAGTCTCGCGCGTATTTCGCAGATTGATGACGTCCCAAAGATTGTCGAGGACGAGAAACAGTCCGGTGCGAAAAGAACGTCGATCCTGGAATTCGATTCGGTCTCCATCGCGCCATTCAAAAATGATCTCGGCTGACGGCAGGAACCGGCGCACTGCTTTTTCCGACCCGAGCAGAATGATCGCCGCGTTGGTGACATGTCCGTCGATCATCAGATCCGCATCGTGAAGAAGCTGGACTGGTTCGGACAGCCGCAGTCGTTCATTTCTACTCTTGCGAACCCAGGACTCGCGAAAGAGATCGATCGCATTGCCATCGAGGTCGGAAAGCGATGCCCCGCGGCAGAGCTCGCGCGAGAAATCTTGCTGCGCTTCATTCATGATCCTCTGCAGCTGATCCGGCGTCATCGAGACGAGACTGTCGTTCGCGCGCATGAGATAGCGGCCGTGGTAGTGAAGGGGCATTCCGACGGGGCGCGAGGGAACACTGATCGCTACGACACGCTTTCCTTCGTGGATCATTTCTTCTGCGTCGACGCGCATTTGGAGTCGATCGAGAATGTTTCTCTTCAGCTCGGAGAGGGAAGGAAACGCGGCCGATCCCACGACTTGCCGCGGCGGTTTGTCCGTGATCCCGAGAACGATGTGGCCGCCACCTTCATTCGCAATCGCGATGCAGTACTCGGCCAGGTCATCGATCTTGAACTGGCTTCTTGCTTCTTTGAACTCGAGGTGCTCGTTCTCGCCGCTCCGCAACCACTCTTCGACGCGCGACATCATTTGATCCGCTCGTGCATTCTAGAGCGGCAGCGTGAGCGGGTCGATTCCGGCTCGCCGCAGCATTTGAAAGAGCGTCGCGAGGGGCAGTCCGACGACGTTCGAGTAGCTGCCGTGGATGGAGTCGATGAACATGCCGCCGATGCCTTGCACGGCGTAGGCGCCGGCTTTGTCGAGCGGCTCGCCGGTGCGGACGTACCAGGCGATTTCGTCGGGCGACAGCGGCAGCATGCGCACTTCCGATTCGGCGACGCGCGTCTCGTGATGGCCGCGCTCGAGGTTCTGCAGCGTGACGCCGGTGTAGACGATGTGCGTCTGCCCCGCGATCGCCGCGAGCATGCGCTCGGCGTCCGCGACGTCGACGGGCTTCTCGAGCAGTTGCTCGCCGAGGAGCACGGTTGTGTCGGCGGCGATCACCCAGCGCGACGGATGCTGCGTCGCGATTCGCTCGGCTTTGTCGCGCGAAAGCCGCGCAACGTACTCCTCGGGTGCCTCGCCAGGCTCGTGAACTTCGGGCACGTGACTCGGGATGACGTCGAAGTCGACGCCGATCGACGCGAGCAATTCGCGGCGGCGCGGGGAAGAGGAAGCGAGGATGAATTTCATGGCACTTTCGCGATTCCGAGGATCACGATGAACCGCGCTTCGGCCACGATGCGATAGACGATCCGTAGCGCGCCCGTGCGGTGACTCCAGAGTCCGCGCAGCGGATCGAACAGCGGCGCGCCGGCGATCGGGTCGTCTTCGATGAGTGCGAACGCGGTCTCGATCTGCGCGCGCTCGTCGTCATCCAGTTTGTTCCACGCCTGCTCCACGGAAGCGGCAATGCGCAGGCGCTCGAAATCCATCGGGAAGAATTCGCTGCGATGCGCTTCTTCCTCCGCCTCGTTCACGCCTGCGACAAACAACGGATCGTTCGCGATCTCGACGGTCTCGCGCAGGGCGAGGTATTCGTCGTACGACACGAGTGCGACGACGGGACGTCCGGATCGCGTGAGGATCGTGCGTTTGCCGGTCAGCTCGCATTCGGCGACGAGCTCGCGCGCGTCGGGGGGCAGGTCGAGGATCTCGCGAGCCGGGTCCATCAGACCACCAGCTCTTCCTCCGCCTTTTCGATCGACTGCAGGTACGCGCGGAATTCGGCGCCGAGTTGCGGATGGCGCAGTGCGTAGTCGACCGTCGCCTTGAGGTAGCCGAGTTTTTCGCCGGCGTCGTAGCGGCGTCCTTCGAACACGTAGCCGTAAAACTCGCCGCTGGCGACGAGCTCGCGCAGCGCGTCGGTCAGCTGGATCTCGCCGCCGGCGCCGCGTCCCGTTTTCTCGAGCATCGGGAAGATCTCCGGCGGAAGGATGTAGCGTCCGATGATCGCGTAACGTGATGGCGCGTTGCTCTTCGGCTTCTCGACCATGTCGGTTACGTGAAAGCGGCGGTTGCCGATCATCTCGCCCGCGACGATTCCGTAGCGCGATGTGTCTTCCGGCGTGACTTCCATCAGCGCGATCACCGGTCTTCCCGTGTCTTCGAACACGCGCCGCATCTGCAACAAGCACGGCTCCTCGGCAAGAATGACGTCGTCCGGCAGCACGACCGCGAACGGCTCGTTGCCGACGGCATCGCGTGCGGTTGCGACGGCGTGGCCGAGGCCCAGGGCTTCTTTTTGGCGGACGGCGATGAGATCGACCATGCGGCTGACCGCTTCGACTTCCGCGAGCAGGTCGTTCTTGCCGCGCTCGCGCAGCGATCGCTCGAGCTCCGACGTGCGATCGAAATGATCGAGGATCGAGTCCTTGCCCTGCGACATCACGATGATCAGTTTGTCGAGCCCGGAGTCGCGCGCTTCCTCGATCCCGTACTGCAGGATGGGCTTATCGACGAGCGGCAGCATCTCCTTGGGGATGACTTTCGTCGCGGGAAAAAAGCGCGTTCCGAAGCCGGCGCAGGGGAAAACGCATGTGCGGAGCGAGGCCATGGGCGGTTTGTACCACAACCGAGTTGCAGGGTTGCAGAGTGGCAGAGTTGCAGAGCGCCGTCGCCCCCTCCTCTGCAACTCTGCCACTCTGTAACTCTGCAACTCGATCGCGTGGCAGCGAACTTGCCTCGGTCCGTATGGTACAAATACGTTCGAACGGGCGGGCATGCGTAAACTCCTGATTTTTCTCACGGTTGTTTTGATCGCGATCCCGGCGGCGGCGCAGTGGCGGCGCGCGGGACTCTTCGGCGCGGATGTGCGCGCACTCATCGCAGATCCGAGTGATCCCGACACGCTTTTCCTCGGCACCAGCGGCGGCGAGGTTTACGTCTCCACCGACGGCGCGAAGAGCTGGACGAGCCCGCGCAACGGCATCCCGTTTCCCGGCTACGTCGTCGACAACCTCGTCATCGATCGCGAGGGACGTTTGTGGGCCGCGTGCTGGGGCTTGTGGGATGGTGGCGTGATCGCGGTTTCGAGCGATCGCGGGAAAACGTGGATCCGCCGCGACGCCGGACTCGAAGACTTGTCCGTGCGCGCGATCGCGATCGATCCGAACGACGCGAACTTCATTCTCGCCGGCGGACTCACGGGCGTCTTTCGCAGCACGGACGGCGGCGCGTCATGGAGCAAGCTCTCCGATCAGATCAACGTCGAGTCGCTCGCGATCGATCCGCGCACGCGCGATCGCATTTACGTCGGCACGTGGCGGCAGGGATGGCGCACCGATGACGGCGGCACGACGTGGTCGCACATCGCGAACGGGATGGTGCTCGACACCGACATGTTCTCGATCACGATCGACGAGAAAGATCCCGACAACATGTGGGTCGCGACGTGCGGCTGGGTCTACAACACGACGAACCGCGGCGATCTCTGGACGCGCTATCGCGACGGATTCACGAACCGCCGCATTCATGACATCGAGATCGATCCGTGCGATCCCGATCGTTTGTTCGCGGGGTCGGTTGCGGGTCTCTATCGCTCCGACGATCGCGGCAAGACGTGGTATGTCGTGTCGGACGAAGGTCTCGTGATCAACACGATCGTCCTGCATCCGCAGCGCCCGAACCGCATCATCCTCGGCAGCGAAGGCGACGGCGTCTACATCTCAAACGATCAAGGCAAAACGTACGCGCGCTCCTCGGAGGGACTGCACAACGTGCGCGTCACGGCGATCGTCGCCGATCCCGGCGAATCGAATCGCGTGTACGCGTCGGTTGCGTTCGGCGGCGCGGCGTCGGGCATCTATCAATCCGACGACGCGGGAAAAGCGTGGACGAAAGTCAGCAAGACGAAACTGCCCGAGGTGCTTTCGCTGACGATTGCGCCGGACGCGGATGCGCAGCCGAAGTTCATCGCGGGAACGGAAAAGGGATTCTTCACGAGCAGCGACGCAGCGGAGTGGCTGCAGAGCGAGCCGTCGACGTTTCCGATTCGCGTCGACAAGATCGTTCGCTTCAATCGCACACGCTTGTTCGCCGCGACGGCAGAGGGCGTGTTCACTTCGCGCGATGCGGGATTGACGTGGTATCGCCTCGCGGGCGCTGACATGCGCGCAGTCGACGTCGTGATCGGCAGCTTCGCCGATCGCCGCGCGCTGTTCGCACTGACGTCGAACGGGTTGCTCGCATTCGACGGAGCCGCGTGGAGCGTGATCGACGGCGCGCCGAAAGGACGCACGATCGCGGTGCGCGGATCCTCGATCTACATCGCCGGATCGACCGGCG
Source organism: Thermoanaerobaculia bacterium (assembly GCA_035544355.1). Classification (GTDB taxonomy): domain Bacteria; phylum Acidobacteriota; class Thermoanaerobaculia; order Gp7-AA8; family Gp7-AA8; genus DATKFO01. The sequence continues at coordinate 4,687 of DATKFO010000765.1, read as the reverse complement.
TGAAAGCAGGACGCATCGCCGCCGATCGCAAGTGGCAGGCGATCGAAGCGCCCGATGCGCAGCACGCGTCGGTGTACGGCGCGAGCTCGACGCTGTTCCTCACGTCGCGCGCGCAACGCGAGATTCTCGTCGGCGGCGCGGAGGAGAACGAGTGGCTGCAACTCGTGCTGCCGTCGCGCAACACGGAAGTGACCTCGGTCGCGCCCGATCCCTTCGCGCAGCGCTTCTACGTCGGAACGTTGGGCGAGGGCGTGTTCGTGTACGAAGGGAAGACCGCGAAGTACGTCGCGAAGCACGAGAGCGCGGCGCCGGCGAGTGCGGCAGCAGGTTCGCAATAGCGAACGTAGGGCCGGCTCTCAGCCGGCCAGGGCCGCCTAAGAGGCGGCCCTACGTTCATCTCGGGTCGTAATACCGCACGCTCAAAAACGCGATTCCCTGTCTCCCGTTCTCCGTTTTCGGATCATCGGAGAGCACGACCATCACGTTCGGCAGGCGGTTGTCGTAGACGAGGATTGTTTTCGAGCGAATGCCTTTCTTCGGTTTTCCGAGCGTTTTTCGAAGAAACGCCTTCTCCTCCTCGAACGCCTTTCGCGCATCGGGAATGAAGGCGAAGTATTCGAAGCGGATGGCATGCAGCCGGTCGTTGCGAAAGTCGAGCGTGACGGACTGCGCGTCGGTGTAGTCGACGATGAGCTGCGCGTCGCTCTTTCCCTTCTTCGGTTTCCAGCTGTTCTCGGCGAGCACTTTCTCCGTCTCGGCGCGCGACATGCCGACGATGAGGTGGAACGATTCGGGACGCATCCACGCCGTCTGGCTCTGCGAGGGGAATGCGGTTGCGAGCAGGAGGATGAGCGGGAGTTGGAGCATCAGTGGACGTACGGAGAATCCTGTTGTTCGGCATCGCGGCGCGATTGCACGATCGAGGTCGCGAGCATGACGCGGCGGCCGATCTCTTCCCATTGCTCGCTGCGCACGAGGTCGGGGACGGCGAGTGAGCCGCCGAGGTTTACGGCGACGCAGCCGGCGTCGAGGTAGGGCTCGATCATGTCGAGCGAAACGGGACCACCGGCGAGCATCGGTACATCGCGAATCGGACCTTTGATCGTGCGGATGTAATCGGGACCGCCGAGCTGTGGCGCGGGATAGACCTTCACGACGTCGGCGCCCGAGGCCCATGCGTGGAGGATCTCGGTCGGCGTTGCGGCGCCGGCGACGGAGAGGAGATCGTTCTCGTTCGCGTACTCGATCACGCGCACGTCGGTGTGCGGCGAAACGATGATGCGCGCGCCGGCGCGTCGCGCCATCGCCGCGTCATTCGAGCTGCGCACGGTGCCGGCGGCGAGGATCACGCCTTCTTCCGCGTAGCGTTTTTCGAAGAGCGCGATGAGATCGAACGCATCGGGAGTCGTCAGCGTGATCTCGAGGATGCGAATCCCGTTTTGCGCGTACGCATCGGCGACGGCCTGCGCGGCTTCGAGGCTGTCTTCGCGGACGACGCCGACGATCTGTTCGTTCTGCAGACGCTCGAGGAGCTCCTGACGTGACATTGCGGGGGAAATTGTAGCCCCGGTGCGTGAGCCCGGGGAATGCGCAGAATAGCCCCGTGGCGTAAGCCCGGGGAATGTCACGCGTCGGTCGCCAAGATTATAAAGCCCGCCGGGTTCATCGGCGGGCGACACATCAGGCATGCAATCGCGACGCGATCGATCCGAATGAGGCTTCACCCCGCAACGCATCGAGCCGCGGATCGACGTTCAGAAACACCATCCAAGCCGAACGATCTTCATAGCGCGCGAAGAAAAATCGCTGGCGAACGAAGCAAGTTTGCTTACAGATGAAGCAGGCGTTGCTTGCAACGGAGGCAAGCTCGCGCGCAACGGAAGGAAAATCGCTTGCAACGGAAGCAAATCTGCCTACCCGTCAAGGCAAGGTTGCTTGCAATGGAAGGACGTATTCGTTCCGTCGCAAGAAGACTTGCCTCCTTTGTAAGCAAGTTTGCTGAAGCTGCAAGCCCGTTTGTCTCCGTTGCAAGGAAGTCTGTCTCGCTTTGCCAGCGGTTTTTCTTCCGTTGCCGGCGAGTTTGCTTCCGTTGTCGGCGGTGACGCTTCGCCGCGAAGCACCGATCGGTCATGAGCTCACGACGCGATCTTCGCTTCCTTCCCGAGCTCCTCGATCTCGGAAAGCGGCGATTGCGATCGCCGCTTTCCAAACTCTACGCCCGGCGGGCGACACATCAGGCATTCAATCGCGACGCGATCGATCCGAACGAGGCTTCTCCCCGCAACGCATCGAGCCGCGGATCGACGTTCAGAAACACCATCCACGCGGAGCGATCTTCGACCGCGACGCGCAACTGTTCGAGCGCTTTTTCGCGATCGCCGAGTCCTGCGTGAATGACCGCGATGTCGTACGGGGAGATGTAGCGCGTTGCGGACTGCGCACGCAGCGCGTCGAGGAGGCGCAGCGCTTCGTCGCGATCTCCGGCGATCGCGCGCGCGTGCGCTTGCATCGCGAGGAGGATCGGGATGCGATCGACTTCGAGGGCGCGCTCGAAGGCGTCGAGCGCTTCCTGGTAGCGATGCTGTTGCTCGAGCGCCATGCCGAGCCAGCCGTGTGCGGGGATGAAGTGCTCGTCGAGCTCGAGCGCTTTGCGGAAGCGGCGCATCGCTCCTTCGTAATCGCGCGCGAAGTGGAACGGCCAGCCTGCGTGGACGGCGATGATGCGCGAGAGCGGATCGAGATCGCCCGCGCGCGTGATCTGCGCGATCGCTTCGTCGAAACGTTCGCGCGCGCAGAGCAGCATCGAGTAGCCGTCGTGTGCGGTCGCGTAGTTCGGATTGAGATCGATCGCGCGGCGATACGCTTCTTCGGCGCCGTTCCAGTCCCAGTCGAACCACCAGCGCACGGCGCCGAGGGATGCCCAGGCTTCGGCGAGTCCCTCGTCGAGCTCGAGCGCTTTCTGCGCGGCCGCTTTCGCCTTCGGCATCGCTTCGTGCGGCGGCAGCGGAATGTTCGTCGCGAGCGTCACGAAACTGTCGGCGAGTCCGGCGTATGCACTCGCGAACGTCGGATCGGAGCCGATCGCTTCGTTGAAGAAGCTGATGCCGCGCTTGAGGCTTTCTTCCGTGCGTTTGTTCCAGTGGAAGCGGCCTTTGAGATAGAGCTGATACGCCTCGCTCGATTCGGTCGTGCGCTTGCGCAGTTTTTTCTTTTCCGCGCCGGTGAGCTTGAGGCGCAGTTTCTCGGTGATCTCGCGCGACATCTCTTCCTGTACTTTGAGGATGTCGGCGAGCTCGCGGTTGTACGACTCGCCCCAGAGCTGCGAGCCGTCGACGGCATCGACCAGCTCGACGTTGATGATGAGGCGATCGCCTATCGAGTTGAGGCGTCCGGTGAGCACCGCACGCACGCGTAATTCGCGGCCGACGGTTTGCGCGTCGACGTCGCGGTTCTTGTAGCGGAACACGGTGCTGCGCGCCATGACCTTCAGCTTCGGCAGCTGCGAGAGTTTGTTGATGATGCCTTCGGTGATGCCGTCGCTGAGGTATTCGGTGTTGGGGTCGTTCGACGCGTTGCGCAGCGGCAGCACGGCGATGGAGTCGATCGATTTCGACGGCCGTTTGCGGCCGGTGAGCGTTTTGAGCAGATCGCCCTGGATCGTCGTCGAGCTGCTGCCGATCGCGCGCAGTGTGAGCGAGAGATCGCGCGCGGATTGAAATCGCGCCGCGGGGTTTTTCTCGACGCAGCCTTCGATGATGCGCTGCAGCTCGGCGGGCGCGTTGTCGGAGAGGACCTCGCGCGGGATCTCGTCTTTGAGAATCGCAGCGATCGTCGCCGCGCCCGACTCGCGATGGAACGGCTTCTTTGCCGTGACCATCTCGAAGAGGATGCAGCCGAGGGCGAAGACGTCGGCGGTCGGGTCGACGGCTTCGCCGCGCAATTGTTCCGGCGCCATGTAGCCGAGCGTGCCGATCACGGTGCCGGGATCGGTTTGGAACCACTTCGTCGTCGGGATGTTCGTCTCGTCGCGCTGCGCGAGGATCGGATCGGTTTGCGCGAGTCCGAAGTCGAGGATCTTCACGCGTCCGTCGGCGGTGAGAAAAATGTTCTCCGGCTTGAGGTCGCGATGAATGATCGATTTCGCGTGCGCAGCGGCGAGTCCTTCCGCGACTTCAGAGCCGATCTCGACGGCGCGGCGCCAATTCAGCGGCGTGCCTTCGAGCTGTTCGCGCAGTGTTTTGCCGACGAGCAATTCGGTGACGACGTAGAACGTGCCGTCGTGGCGCCCGGCGTCGTGCACGGCGACGATGTTCGGATGCGACAGTGCCGCGATCGCGCGCGCCTCGCGCTCGAAGCGCGCGATCGCTTCGACGTCGTGCGCCGAGTCCTTCGCGAGAATCTTGATCGCGATGTCGCGTCCAAGACGCGGGTCGCGCCCGCGATACACCTGTCCCATACCGCCTTCGCCGACGAGAGAAACGATTTCGTAGGGACCGATGCGGAAGCCCGCGGGGAGCATGCGGGCGTCATTGTAGACGTTGCCCGTTGCCCGTCAGACGCGTTGCCCGAAAGAGCCGGGTTTCCGGGCAACGTTCCTGTCGGGCAACGTTCCTACCCTTCGTTGTAGGGGCGGCCTGCGGCCGCCCGAACCCTTTTGCACGAACACGGACGAGAGTTCGGGCGGCCG
>DATKFO010000764.1:0-14072 GCA_035544355.1 Thermoanaerobaculia bacterium | reverse complement strand
GGCAAACGGCTAACGGCCAACGGCTCCCGCACCGTACGCGCAGAGCAGCGCGTACATCGGCAGCCACACGATCGCGTAGCGGCACATGCTGTTCGTGTCGAGCATGAGCCACGCGAAGATCGTGAACGGCAGGAAGATCGCGAGCAGGATCCACACGCCCGCGTGCCGTTTCACGAACGACGCGATCACGCCGATCGATGCGAGCGCGAGGACGACGAGCGGCAAGCGTCCGCCGCGCATCGGGCGCAGAAAAATCGGCTCGGCGACTTGCGCGAGCGGCTGGCGGTGCGGATTCGAGATCGAATCGACGTCGTGAAGGTATTTGCTGAGACCGCGCATCGTCGCCAGGTACGCGCTCGGCGATTCCGACGCGAGGATCGCGCCGGCGTAGCACGCTGCGAGAATCACTGCGCCGAGGAGCGTTGCGAGGACGAAACGTTTCCACGAGCTGCGGAACTGGATCCACGATGCGAGCAGCGCGGGAACGAGCGCCATCATCAGTGATTGCGGTCGCACACCTGCAGCGAGCGCGAGGACCACTGCACCCGCGTAGTACGAACGCACATCGCGACAACCGCGAAGGAGCAACGCGCACGCAGTGACGATCAGCGCGAGTGCGGCGACGTCGCTGAGCGCGGTGCCGCCGTAGAACCAGACGTTCGGAAAGAACGCGAACAGCAGCGCGGCGAGATACGCGGTGCGAAACTCGAATCGCAATTCGCGCGCGAGAAAAAACAGGAGCGGAAAGAGCGCCATCGCCGCGAGCACGACGATCGTCTGCAGCGCGCGAAATTCCGAGACGCCGAAGAACGCGACGAGCTTCGCTGCCGCAACGAACACCGGAAATCCGGGCGGATGCGGATGGTGTTGCGTCACTTCGTACTCGCGCACGGCGAGCACGAACAGCGCTTCATCCCAGTCCCAAAGCGTCGCGGAGATCGCGATCAGGCGCGTCGCGGCGACGAAAATCGCGGTGGCAAGAACGAGCCGTCGTTGCGGCGTGCTGAGCGGAGCGGGAGCGGTGCGAAAGACGTCGAGACCCAACGGGGCACCATTCTCGCAAATTGGTCGCGACGATGGCGACGAAAGGCATTCGCACTCGCCGCCGCTGGCACCTCGACCTGCATGGCATCCGGCGCGAGGGGACGAAGCAGTCGGGCTTCACCTATCGTTACTCTGACGGGCGTGTGTGCGAGGACGACAAAGTGCTGGCGCGGATCGGCAAGCTGCGCATTCCGCCCGCGTGGCGCGACGTGCGCATCGCGCGCGGCGACGACTCGCCGCTGCAAGCGGTCGGCGTCGACAAGAAAGGACGCACGCAGTATCTCTATCACTCGCGATTTCGCGCGCAACGCGAAGAGGAAAAGTTTCAGCGCGTGGTCGAGTTCGGCGAGTCGCTGCCGAAACTGCGACGCCGCGTGCGCGCCGATCTGAAACGCGACGACCGCCAGCGCCTGCTCGCCGCGATCGTGCGCCTCATCGACCAGGGCTTCTTCCGCATCGGCAACGAGCGCAGCGCGAAATCGGAGTCGACGTACGGCCTCACGACGATTCAGCGCCGGCACGTCACGATCGACAAGGACGTGCTGTCGTTCGATTACGTCGGCAAGTGGCGGAAGAAGCATCAGCGCGCGATTCGCGACCGCGACGTCGCCGCGATCGTCGCGCCGCTGAAACAAGCGCACGGCGGCAAGCTCTTTGTCGATGTGCAGGATCGCCAGGTGAACAACTACATCCAGTCGATCATCGGCGAAGAATTCACGGCGAAGGATTTTCGAACGTGGGCGGGCACGCTGCTCTGTTCGATCGCGCTCGCGATGCAAGGACAGGGCGCGAGCAAAGCGGAGCGCAAACGAAAAATGCGCAAAGCGATCGTCGCGACGTCACAGCAGCTCGGCAACACGCCCGCGGTGTGCCGCTCGTCGTACATCTGCCCGCGCCTGCTCGACGAGTACATGGAAGGAAAGCCATTCGAAGCGCTACGCAAAACGCGCGGCGGCTCGCCGGTGGTGCGGGTGGGGTTGTCGTTGGAGGAGAAGGCGCTTCTTCGTTTCCTGCGAGAAACCATCGCGGATCGGAGGCGGCGGCCTCGGGCGGCGTGACGAGTGGCAGAGTTGCAGAGTTACAGAGTTGCAGAGGAGCTATGAGGGCCCCTCTGCAACTCTGCAACTACGAACCACTCTGCAACTGGATCAGAACGTCTCCCCAATCCAGAAGCTCGTCCGGAATCCGCCCTCCGTGTCCTTGCCGTCGAAGCGCTTCGCGAAATCCCAGTGCAGTTCGAGGCCGAGGAAGTCGAGCGAGAAGCCCCATCCGACCGCGGCTTTTCCATCCTTCAAGCGTCCGTCTTCGGTGAACTTGAAATCTTCGCCGTCGAAGGTCGCGGCGCCGATGTCGAAGAAGAGCACGCCGCGGACTTGCTGGAACGTGAGGATCGGCGTTGCGAGGACGTCGACGAGCGGGAAGCGGAACTCGAAATTCGCGAAGCCGGCTTTGTTGCCGATGATCGTGCGGAAGTCGTAGCCGCGCAGCGTGTTCAGGCCGCCGAAGTAATAGAAATTCGGCGCGTTGCCGCTCGAGTATCCGAGGAACACGCGGGCTGCGAAGAGCGTGCGCGAGGACAGTTGGTAATACTCGCGCCAATCGATGTTGATGTCCGAGCTCAGCGTGCCGCCTTCGCTCGTGTCGGGCGCATACGTCGCGCTGATGTTGTAGCGGCGGCCGTCGACCGGTCCGAAATACTTGAACGTCGTGCTGTCGCCGGTGAATGTCGTGCTCACGACCGGATAGTTGTCGCGGCGGGGGATGAAGAAGAACAGGCGCTCCCCTTCCGGCGAGGTGACCGGAAACGGATAGATCACGTCGCGGCTGATGTAGCCCGCGCCGGCATCGAAGCGGTGATAGCGCGTGAACGGATAGCTGATGAGTCCAAGCGCGCCGGTCTCGCGATAATCCTGCCGCTGGTTGAAGCGTCCCGTCGCCGTATCGAACGTCGTGAAGAACGAGCGATTGTCGAAGACGCGGAAGCCCCAGTTCATCCGCTTGTGCAGATCGAAGTAGAGGAAGTCGAAATTCGAGAACGACGACACGGAATCGAGCGACGCGATGAAGCGCCGGTTCCCGAGCATGTCGCTCATGTAGATGATCGAGCGTGACACGAACAGCTGATCGGAGCTGACGCCGGCGTTGACTTCGACGTCATCGACGAACAGCTTGAAGCCGCCCGGTTGCTCGATCTTTTCCTCGTCGATGAAGAACTCCGACGTCGTCTTGAACACCTGCCGCGTGTCCGCGGTCACGGGCGCCGACGGCAGCGTCGTCTTCTCCGCTTCGTGCAGCGGCTTGTTCGTGTCGGTCGAGTAGAGGCGCCACTCGCCTTTGTAGTACGACGAGAAGACCATCCGCTCTTTGTTGCTCGAGCCGGTGAACACGACCGGCGTGAAGCAGCCGCCGACGACGTCGGTGTACTGCAGCACGTCGCCGCTCGCGAGATCGAGCGAGTAGATGTTGTACGCCGCGAAGTTCGTCGGATCGGCTTTGGGCGTGTCGCCTTCGCGCTTCGCCGCATCCTCTGCTTTCTCGAGGATGTTGCTCGCCACGACGATGTTGCGTCCGGTCTGTTTGTCCGACGCGTAGAAAATGCGCTTGCCGTCCGGGCTGAAGTACGCGTCGATGTCGTTCCACGGACCGTTCGTGAGCTGATAGCGCTCCGCCGGATTGGCGACATTCAACTTGAACAATTTCGCGTAAGCCGGCGGAGCCTCGGAAGTCTCCGACGTGCCGCTGACGACGGACGAATACACGAGCCACTGTCCGTCGGGCGAGAACACCGGCGCGCCGTCGAAGAAACTGTCGCCGGTCAGGTTTTTGATCTCGCCGTTTTCGATGTCGTAGAGATAGATATCCGCCTGATTGCCGTGAAACGCGGAGAACGCGATCTTGCGGCCGTCGGGCGAATACGTCGGGCTGAGCTGCTGCTCGACCTGATGCTGATCCATCGGCACCGAGCGGATGATTCCGCCGGTGAGCGGATTGACGATGAGCAGATTGCGGCCGCGCTCTTTCTTGACGAAGAACGCGACCTGATCGCCGTTCGGCGCGAACGCGATGTCGCGTCCCATGTCGGGACCGACCGTGAACGACTGCACGACCGGATATTCGTAAATGCTCGTGTATCCCGAAGTGAGGTTCTTGAGCAGCTTGCGCTCCGGGATGTTGAAGATGACGGCGTCGACGTCTTCTTTGTAGGTCGCGAACGCCGCGAGCAGATCGCCCGACGGCGACGGTACCGGCGAGATCTCGAAGCTGTCGACGTTCTCGCCGACTTTGAAGCGATCGCCGTACTCTTCCGGCTCGCCCTTGTCGATGAGGGCCGGCAAGTACTGTTTGCGCAACCACGTCCGGAACCGAGTATCGAACTCCTCGGGCGTCAGATCGAACGCGCGCTTGATCGCTTTATCGACGCTGCTGCCGAGGGTGTTGCGGTACTCGTAGATGAACTCGCGCAGCCCTTCCCAGCCGTACTTGTCGACGATGAACTTGAACACGCCGTGGCCGAAGCGGTACGCGAAATAGCCGCGCGGATTCTGCGTGATGCGCGGCACGCGATCGGCGACGACGGCGTCGCGCAGCACCATGCGATCGCGCGACTCTTCATCCTGCGCCATGAACGACGCCAGGCCTTCCATCAGCCACGTCGGCGGATTCGCGGTGATCGTCTTGCCGAGCTTTCCCTGGAAGAGCACTTCGTACTCGAAGATGTGCGTGAGCTCGTGCGTGATGATCTGCAGGAGCTTGTCGTCCGACATATCGATCGGCAGCACCATCCGATTGCGCGCAGGCTCCGCGAATGCGCCGACGCCTTCGGGGATGAAGTTGAGATCGACGTTCGTCTGCTCGAACGCGGAATGCGTGTGGTAGAAAATCAGCGGGATCTTCTTCGAGATCTGGTAATTGAATTTCGTCGAGAGCGTCGAATACGCCGTCTCCGCGCTGTCGACGACCTTCTGCAGCGCGCCGCGCTCCTCTTCATAGAAATAGAAGTCGAAGTGCGTGGAGTGGTAGACCTTCCACTTGAAGTTGTCGTAGACGATCTTGTTTTGCCCGAAGGGGAAAGCGGACGGGACCGCGAGAAAAAATACGAAGAGGGCGAGCAGTGTGGCGATTCGCTTCACGTGACCTCCCGAAGGGTGAGCTGTGATCGGTGATCGACGGGTCTCATCGATCACTGAGCACCGAGCACCGATCCCTAATTTGTGAATACGTAGCGAGTGGCCGATGTCTCCTGCGAGACGAAGATGCCGACGAGCTGATTTTCGAGCGCGCGCAGGTTTTCGAAGAGGCCGAGGAGCTCGTCGTAGTTGCGCTGATCGAACTCCTTGAAGTCGCGGAAATTCTCTTCGATCACTTTCTCGCCGGTGTCCGCGTTGAACACGGCGATGTCGATATCGAAGACGAAGCCGGTCGTTTCGACGAGCACCTGGCGATAGAACGTCCGGCCGTCTGCCGGCGAGACGTACTCCTCCATCCGATAACCGGATTTGTCGTTGACGTCGAAGTCGACGATGCCGGTGACGATGAAGTCGGCGCCGGTTTTCGCGCCGAGGTCTCTCCAGAAGTCGACCGAAGCCTGCAGCGTTTTCATGTCGGTGCCGGGCAGTTCGACGCGCGGCGTGTCGACGATGCGCAGCTTCGTCGATTTCGTGAGCTGCTTTTTCAGATAGCGAGCGAACTCGGCCTGCAGATCGACTTTGGCCGCGCGATCGTTCTTCTCACCTTTCGTGGCGATGATGAACGGCGCGATGGCGATCTTCTCGTCGCCCGCGATGCTGAGTTTCGGCTTGAGCGGAAGTTTGAGCTTCACTTCCATGACGCCGGCGTTCGCGACGAGGGGGATGAAAAATGCGATGGCGATGACGAACGATTTTTTCATCGCGAACCTCCGGCGTTCTGGAGCGCCGGCGTCCTCGCCGGCTGGCCCGACGGCGTCTCGCCGTCGCGCAGGCGGGACGCCTGCGGGCCAGCCGCCGAGACGGCGGCGTTCCCAGGTGGCGTCGGCGGCGGCGTGGTTGGTGGCGGTGGTTGCGGCGGCACGGCCGCAGGCGCGGCACCGGTGGGCGCGGGCGGCGGGCCGGGTGGTGTGTTGGTGGGAGCGGGAGTGGGAGTGGCGGCGGCGGCGGCCTTCGCCTCATCGCGCTTCTGCCGCTTCTTGTTCCGCTGCGTGAACTCCACGAATCGCGAGTAATTCTTCGCGATGTACTGATTCGACTTGTCGAGGCGCAACGCCTCTTTGTATTCCTTCAGCGCCGAATCGAAGTCGCCGTTTGCTTCGTAGGCGACGGCGAGATTGTTGTGCGCCATCGGGTCTTCGGGATTGATCTCGACGGCGCGTTTGAAGCGGAACATCGCCTCGCGCCAGAGATTCATTTTCGCCATCCGGACGCCGAACGCGCGCTGCGCTTCACTCGCGTTGATGTCCGCCCTGCTCGAACCACAACCGCCCGTGGCTGCCAGCAACATCAGCAGCACCGACGACGTTCGGAGCGCGCGTCTGACCATCGAGATCTCCTTCCCGCTCGGTCGTGAAGAGACCTCAAGGTATACTGGCGCGCGGCTGCTGTCCATCCTCCGCCCACCTTCCCTCGTCTCTCTCTCCACCCTCGAATCCTCATGCACAAAAACGATCCCCGCGATCTGCTGATCGCATGGTCGCTACTGCCATTTCTCACACCAAATCGGATCCGACTGCTCCGTGAAAACGTCTCGCCGATCGCGTCCGCATGCGACGCATCAGCCAGCCTGCTGCAAGGCCTCTTGAGCATAACAAGCGAACAAGCGGAAGCGGTCAGGAATCCGTTAACTCCCTCACGCCGGACGGAAGCAGAAGCGTTGCGCGAACGTGTCATCACAATTCTCGACGACTCCTATCCTCCGCTGCTTCGCGAGATTTGCGACCCGCCGCTCGTGCTGCATTTCCGCGGCGATCCGTCGCTGCTCACGAAGCCGTCGATCGCACTCGTCGGCTCGCGTCGCGCATCGCCGTACGCGATCAACGTCGCGCAACATCTCTCGCGTCAGCTCGCTTCGTCGGGACTCGCAATCGTCTCCGGACTCGCGCGCGGCGTCGACGGCGCATCCCACGACGCCGCACTCAACGCGAACGGCACGACGATCGCCGTCCTCGGCACCGGCATCGACGTCGTCTATCCGCGATCGCACGCAAAACTCTTCGCGCGCATCGAGAGCGAAGGCGTCATCGTCAGCGAGTTCCCTCCCGGCTCGCCGCCGCTGAAAGAACACTTCCCCATCCGCAACCGCATCATCTCCGGCCTCTCCCTCGGCACGATCATCATCGAAGCCACAAGCCGCAGCGGCTCACTGATCACCGCGCGCATGGCCGCCGAACAAGGCCGCGAAGTGTTCGCGATTCCGGGCTCGATCTTCTCCGCGGGATCCGAAGGAACGCATCGCCTCATTCAGTACGGCGCGAAACTCGTGCACGACGTCGACGACGTCTTCGACGAGCTGCCTTTGAATCTACGCGCGGCGCGCGAAGCACCACCGGCTGAACCCGAATCACCGCTGCGCGAAGTGCTCGCCGCCTTCACACGCGACGAAGGAACGCACGTCGACGCAGTCGCGCAACGCGTCGGGCGCTCGCCATCCGCGGTCGCGGAGTCGCTACTGCAGTTGGAATTGGGAGGGTGGATCAAAGCTCTTCCGGGGGCTCGTTATGTGCGTGTGAAATGAGTGTCATCCTGAGCGGGTGGGTGGGAGGGTGCGAAGGATCCCCTCCAGTAACACGAGACGCGCTCCGTCGGCAGGGGATCCTTCGCGCCCGCCCGCCGCCCGCTCAGGATGACACTGGGTCCTCGCCACCGTTCGCCATGCTCTTCTTCATCGTCACCGCGATGATGGCGATCGGGACGCCGAAGGCGATGAGGCGGCGGAAGATTTTCGGGATGCCGAAGCCGACGAGGAGGCCGACGACGGCGCCGCCGGCCATGAGCTGCGGTGCGTATTCGCTTGCTTTCGATTTCACGTCGAGCGTGGTGCGCAGGCGGCGGTCGAGCTCGTCGATGCGATCGCTTACGCCGTCGCGAGCTCGCTCGATGCTGCGCTCGATCTGCTCTTTTTCTCCGACCGGTTCCGCCATCACTTGCTCCTCACGCGGGCGATGTCCGCCTTGATCGATTCGATGTCCGATTTGATGTTCTCGATCGATGCGTCGGGAACGAACTTCACGGCTTCGATTTTTTTCTTTCCCATCCACGCCAGCAAGCCCGCGCCCGCGAAGAGCAGCAGCATGACGATCAGCGCCGCGAGCCATGGCGGAAGGCCGAGGGCGACGAGGCCAAGCGTGATCGTGACGAAGAGAAACGCGAGACCGATGAGCGCAAGAAACAGCGCGCCCGTGAACAGCGCCGCGCCGCTTCCGAGTTTCGTGGCCGTGTCTTTGATCTCGAGCTTGAGCAGCGCGATCTCGCTGCGGAACAGCATCGAGAAATCCGCGGTCAGATCCTTGATGATCTGGCCGAGGGTTCGTTCGGTTTCCGTGGAATTCGTCATGTGGACTGCTCCGGACCGAAGTAATGACAACGCGACGTGCACGTTTCTTCGATCGTCACCCGATGCAAGTTCGGCACGTTCGGTGCCAGCTGATTCCAGATCCAGGCCGCGAGCATCTCCGACGTCGGGTTCTCCAATCCCTCGATTTCATTGAGGAGATAGTGATCGAGCCGGTGCACGATCGGGTCGACAGCGCGTTTCAAATCGGCGAAATCGACGACCCATCCGAGCGACGGATCGACGCTGCCACGCACCGCGACCTCGCCGCGAAACGAGTGTCCGTGCATGCGCAGACACTTGTGCCCCTGCGGCACATTCGGCAGAAAGTGCGCGGCCTCGAAACGGAAGTCTTTGACGACTTCATGCATGGGTGCGGAGCATATTCGAAGTGAGCAGTGGGCAGCGGGCAGTGGGCAGTGGGCAGTGGGCAGAAGAACCGTGCTCTTTCTTCTGCCTACTGCCTACTGCTTACTGCCTACTGCTCACTGCCTACTGCTCACTGCCTACTGCACACTCCGTAACGGCACAAAGCGCACGGCTTCGAGTTGATGCGGCACGATCGCGCTTCCGCGGCGCTCGAACATCCAGAGATATTGCGCGTCGATGCCGCCGAGTGGGATGACGCAGCGTCCGCCGTCGGCGAGTTGGTCGAGTAGGCCGGGCGGCATCGTCAGTGGCGCGGCGGCGGAGAGGATCGCGTGGAATGGGGCGAATTCGCGGAAGACTGTCGTGCCGTCGCCGATGCCGAGGTGGACGTTCGTGATGCCGAGCCGGTCGAGGCGTGCTTGCACGCCGCGCGCGAGATCCGCTTCGAGCTCCGCGCTGAACACTTCACGCACGAGCTTCGCGAGGATCGCGGTCTGGTATCCCGATCCGGTTCCGATCTCGAGCACGCGCTCATTGCCACGCAACTGCAAGACCTCGGTCATGTACGCGACGATGAACGGCTGCGAGATCGTCTGTCCGCGATCGAGCGGCAGCGGCGTGTCGTCGTACGCGGACAAGCGATGGCTCGGCGGCACGAACAGCTCGCGCGGAACGGAGCGGAACGCTTCGATGACGCGCGGATCGGCGATCCCGCGCGACGCGATCTGCGCGCGGATCATCCGTTCGTTCGCGTCAGCGCTCGTCACGGCGCGAGTTTACTGCCGTGACCCGACGAGCTTCGAAGTATGCGGCGGCGCCGAGGATGAGCGTGGTCGCGATCGAGACGACGATCATCGTGGCGAAGATGTAGATCCAATCGAAATGCATGCAGGTTGTCCCAGCTCCTCGATCGTCGCGAACACGCGGCAGACGTCGAGCACGAGCACGTAGAAGAGTCGATGGAAGATTGCGTAGAAGACGAGTGATGCGTTTGTGCGCAGCGCGATCAAGGCATCGATCGCGATCAGCACGAGGCATCCGATGACGAGCAGCGGCGCGCGTCCGGTGAGCAGCGCAATCGCGGCGAACGAGGCAGTGGCGATGATGTTCAGCAACGGCAAGAGCAACTCGTGCACGATCGCGAACCCGCGCCGCTGTTGCACGAGCTCGCGCGTGCGCGCTGTGCGTCGCGCAAGAATCGCGGGGAGATCGTTCGGCACTTCCTCGCGATCGCCGTCGATGACTGCCAGCTTCGTCCAAATGTCCTCGCCGCTTGCGACGCGCGCGGGCGGACGAAGCCAAACGGTTCCGAGTTGCCTGAGGGCAACCAGCAAAACAATGGCTCCGGTGACGGCGAGCAGCAATGTCATCGACCGCTACTTGTGCAACCGCGATTCCACCGCGCCGCAAATCGCGTCTTCGCGCCAGACGACCGCGAGATGATTCGCGACGCGGCGCTCGAAGCCGTCGCTCGGCTTGTTCACGATGCGGTCGCAGACCCACATCGCGGACGAGCCGCCGCCGTCGAGGTTGATCGCGCTGCAGACGCCGAGCTCGGCTTTCATGAACGTGGCGAGCTCTTCGAGCGTGAGTCCGGGAACGCCTTGGCGCCGGCCGTCGGCGACGACGAGATAGAGCGTCTTGCCGTCGCCGGAGAGTCCGGCCGCGGTTCGCGAATGCGGCGCGCGCGTGAATCCATCGCTCCCGGGGAGTTGCTTCGCGGTCAGCGCCGTGCATCCATCCACGAGCAACGGCCATCCCGAAACCGCTGCGGCAACCCACTCCTCAGGCGGATCCATGACCACGCGCTGCGCGTCGATCCGCGCACGGCCGTCGCCGACCGCCACCACCCCTTCGCGCGCCGTGTCCTTCGTCCCCACCCACTGCCCGCACGCACCGATCGCGAGCCCGATCGGACACGTCGCGTCGTCGAAGTAGTCGCCGTTGATCGCGATCAGCGCGTTGCGCTTCTTCGCAAAGTCGCTCACGCGCGCGTCGCGATCGCCCTGCGACGTCGCGATCACGCGAATCGCATCGCTGGTGAGATCGATGCGCGCGACGTGAATGTCGTTCGTGCCGCTGACGATGTGCGCGTAGCCGACACCGGGCGCGACACTTTCCCAAATCGCGGCGAACAGAAGTGCGGCGAGCATCGCTTCATAGTAGCGATTACAATCCCGCGCCGGATGAAACCGGCGCGTGAGCAATTGGCGGATGTACTCAAATCTCTCGCCGGTCCCGACCTTCGTTACGCCGACGTCCGCTATACCGCCACGCATCAGCAGCACGTGAAAGTGCGCAACGGCGAGGTCGATCATCTCGCCTCGACGGTCGATCGCGCGATCGGCGTGCGCGTGCTCGTCGGCAACGGCTGGGGCTTTGCGGCATCGAGCGACGTCAGCGAAGAATCGTTGCGCCGCACCGCGCGGCGCGCGCTCGAGGTTGCGGCTGCGAGCAATCTCGCGTCGACGCAGATCGTCACGCTCAGCGACATCGAGCCGTACGTCGCGACGTGGGAATCGCCCTATCAGGTCGACCCGTGGTCGGTGCCGATCGAAAAAAAGATCGAGCACCTGCTCGCGGCGACGGAGCCGATGCGCGGCGACAAGCGCATTCATCAGGCGTCGGGCGAGATCTCGTGTTATCGCCAGGAAAAAGTGTTCGCGTCGACAGTCGGCAGTCACATCGAGCAGACGACGACGCAGATGGGCGGCGGCATCGAAGCGGTCGCGATCGACGACGGCGAGTTTCAGCGGCGCACGTATCCGAATCCGTTCGGCGGCGATTTTCAGGCCGAGGGTTGGGAGTTCATCGAGCGCATCGACATGCCGCGCACTGCGCTGCGTGTGCGCGACGAAGCACTCGCGCTGCTCGCCGCACCGAAAGCGCCGGCGGGACGGTTCGATCTGATCGTCGGCTCCGCGCAGCTCGCGCTGCAGGTTCATGAATCATGCGGCCATCCGACGGAGCTCGATCGCGCGATGGGACTCGAGATCTCGCTCGCGGGCGGATCGTTCCTGCAGCCGTCGATGCTCGGCAATTTCCGCTACGGCTCGGAGCTCGTGAACATCGTCGCCGACGGCTCGATCGCCGGCTCGATCGGCTCGTTCGCATTCGACGACGACGGCGTTCCCGCGCAGCGTTTTCATCTCATCGAGAATGGACTGTTCGTCGGCTACCTCACCGGGCGCGACACTGCGCCAGTGATCGGCCGCAAATCGAACGGAACCGTTCGCGCCGAAACTGCGGCGCGCATTCCGATCATTCGCATGACGAACATCAACCTCGAGCCGGGCGCGACGCCGGTCGCCGAGATCATCGCGGACACGAAGCACGGCATCTTCGTCGAGACGAACAAGTCGTGGTCGATCGACGACCTGCGTTTGAATTTTCAATTCGGCTGCGAAGTCGCGTACGAGATCGAGAACGGCAAGCTCGGGCGCCTGCTGCGCAATCCACTCTACACAGGCAACACGCCCGATTTCTGGCGCTCGTGCGACGCCGTCGGCGATCGCGCGTCGTGGCAGGTGTGGGGACTGCCGAATTGCGGCAAAGGCGATCCGATGCAAACGATGCGCGTCGCGCACGGCGCGCCGGTGGCGCGGTTTCGCAACGTGGAGATGGCGTGAGAAGCGAAGCCGACTCCTTCGCCATCCTCGACCGCGCGCTCAGCGCGGCAGCCGCCGACGAGGCCGACGCCGTCTTCATCTCCGTCGACCAGAACATCTCCCGCTTCGCGAACTCGCAGCTGCACCAGAACATGTCGGAGGAAAGCGCGTGGCTGACGCTGCGCGTGATCGTGAACGGGTCGATGGGTGTGGCGTCGACGAGCTCGTTCGATGATGACGAGATCGCGCGCACCGCTGCGCTGGCGCGCGAAGCCGCGAAGCATTCCGATCCGCTGCAGAAATTCAACGGGCTGTATCGCGACAACGAGCCGGTCGCGCAGCTCGACACGTTCGACGAAGCGACCGCGCATCTCTCGCCTGCCGAAAAAGCGCTCGATCTGCGCGCGATGTTCGATCGCGGACGCGAAGCCGGCGTCGAATTCGCGGGCGTTTACTCGACCGGCGGCGCGTCGGTCGCGTGCGGCAACACGCACGGCGTGCGCCGCTACTGCCGCATGACGCACGCCGACGCGACGATCATCGCGCTCACGAAGAACAGCTCCGGCTACGCAACGCAACGCGAGCGCCGCGTCGATCGCATCAGCATCCGCACCCTCGGCGACGAAGCCATCCTCAAAGCCACGCTGCGCGCCGGCGTCGAAGAAGATCTCGCACCCGGCGCGTACGACGTGATCCTCGAGCCGCCCGCGCTCGCCGAGGTCTTCGACTGGATGAACATGATCACGTTCACCGGACAGTCGTACGAAGACGGCTCATCGTTTTTCGTCGGCAACATCGGCAAGAAATTTCTCGGCGACAACCTCACGCTCGTCGACGACTCCAACGACGAAACCTTTCTGCCGTTTCCCTTCGACATGGAAGGGTTGCCGCGCAAGCCGATCGCGCTCATCGAGCGCGGCGTGATCCGCACGCCGATGGTCGACAAGGCGTGGTCCGATCGCCTCAGTTTCGCACCCACCGCCGGCGCCTGGCACCTCGGATCGCCCGAACATGGCGTCGCCTTTCATCTCGCGATGGCCGGCGGCACCGCGACGCGCGACGAGCTCATCGCGTCGACGAAGCTCGGCATCTGGGTCACGCGCTTCAACTACGTCAACGGCCTGCTCGAGCCGAAGATGGCTTTGATGACCGGCACGACGCGCGACGGCACGTTCCTCGTGCGCGACGGCGAAGTCGTCGCGCGCCTGCCGAATCTGCGCTGGACGCAATCGATGGTCGAAGCGTTCTCGAACATCGAAGCGCTCACCGCGGAGCGCCGCATCGTCGGCACCTGGTACAACATGTTCGGCGGCACACTCGCCCCCGTGGTGAAAGTGCGCGGCTGGAATTTCACCGGGAAACAGGAGAGCTTGTTGCAGTGAATGTGGAGTGCGGCGGCCCATGCCGCCGCTTTGGGTAACGCGGCGCATCGAGAAAGCAGCGGCATGGCAGAGAGTCTCAAGACCAACGGATCCCTGCGGAGCGCCGCCGTCTCGGCGGCTCGCCCGGCGGCGTCCTCGCCGCCGCACG
>DATKFO010000763.1:0-2027 GCA_035544355.1 Thermoanaerobaculia bacterium | reverse complement strand
TGCCCTTCTGCGTCTCCGGCGGCGCGATCGAATCGATCACCGTGTCGAGACTCTGCCCGTCGATGAACCGCTGCCGCGCGACGGGATCGCGCAGCACCACGCGCAGCTTGCGGATCTCCTTCGAGTTCGTGATCTCGTTCTCGTTCACCTTCTGCACGATCGTGTCGAGGATCGTCGGCGTTAGAAGGCTTTTGTTGATGTTCTTGATCTCGCGCGCCCACGTGATCGAGGAGCCCGGCTCGGGAAGTTTCGTCAGGCGCTCGGACAATTCATAAATGTCGACGAGCTTGTCGAGCTCACGCACGGTGACGCCGAGGATGTTTGCGGCACTGGCGCGGCCGACGATGTCGACCAGACCGTATGCCACCATCTCCTTCTCCTTCGCGTCCCACTCCTTTCGCTGGCGGTGAATGTAGATCCAGACGCGCAATCGCTCGTCGTCCGTGAGCGTGCGGTCGGTGATCTCCAGCGGGATGCGGCGGTACTCCTCTTTCTTCTGCCGTTCGACGAGCACTTTTGAATTCGTCCAGCGGCGGTCGCCGTCGATGATGCGAAACTTTCCATCGAGATCGGGATGCGGCTCGACGAGAAGCGGCTCGAAGATGCCTTCGTTCGCCTCGATCTGCCGCTGCAACTCGAGGTCCTCCTTCGGTCCCATGCGCGGCTGCCGCTCGTTGGGAATCACGTCGTACAGATCGCGCGTGTCGCGATACGTGCGGAGAATCGTGCGGCCGAGGCGACGCTCCTGCCACTGGATCGAAGTGCCGGCTGCCGCGGCGTTCATTGCTTCACCCGGAAAGCGGCCACTTTTCCCGACTCCGGCTCGTCGCGCGACTCGACGATCGCACTGACGTCGGTGTCGATGTCGCGCAGCACCTGGCGGATGCGCGTCAACACAGTGCCGCGTTTTCTCCAGACGAGATCGTGTGCGCGTTTCTCATCCACATCGATCTGCAGGGCCTCACTCGTCAGTTCCGAGGCCTCGGCGAGTTTGCGCTTGAACAACGCGGAGGTCATGAACTTGAACAGCCTGTTCAATTTGTCGGCGCGTTCGGCGTCACTCAACTTCGCGACATGCATCGCCACGAGCGCCTTCCGCAGCACTTCGACGATCGCGCGCACGCGCGCCGGCGCGACGACGATCACGTCGGAATCGACGAATAACTCTTTTTTGCCAGTGGGGAAAACCGCAGTCGCGAGAATCGCATGATCGGCGCCCGCTTCTGACTGCTCCTGTCTGAGTTTCGTGACGAACGCCTGCTGCCACGCCGCGCGCGGCTTCGTGGCGATGAGGAGCTTGCCGGCGGATTTGTTCTTGTAGCGGATGTCGAGCTGAAGATTGCCGGCGCTCCGGCGTGTGAGTTGATCATCGCGAAACGCGCCGCGCAGTTCGTCGTAGAGATCGATCTCTGTGCCGTCCGCGATTTCGCCGCCGCGTTTGCTCACGCGACGACTGATGTCGACGATTTTCTTCTGCAGCGCGTCGCGCTCGCGCGCGAACTCCGCCTCGCGTCTCGCCAGCGCGGCATCGCGATCCTTCTGCAGGATCTGCCGCACGTCGGCCAGCTCCTTCTTGCGCTGTTTTTCGATCTCTTTTTTCACCGCATCGACGGCGGCGGCGAGCTTTCGCCGCTCCTCTTCGCGGATCGCCGCCTGAATTTCGAGGAACTTGTCGTGGGAGATCTTGCTCCCGCACCACGGACACCGCTCGTCTTTCAGCGCCATTTGAATATCCCTTTGTGTCCTTTTGTGTACTTGTACGTCCTTCTGCTACCCTATGTCAACGCTGTCGCTGCTGGCGATCATCCCTTCTGAGGGCTTCTCTCTCGGGCGACAGCGGCAGCAAACGGGAGAAAACGAGCCGAAAAGGACCGCAGTCGGCTCTACGAACTGTGGAGTGATGGGAGGGGCGGATGACGACAAGCTGAGGAAAGGGTTGCCATGGATCTCGTGCTCAAACTTCGGGAAATGCGCCGCATGCGCGGCTTGAGTCAAAAGGACGTCGCCCGCCTTTCCGGCGTCGGCGA
>DATKFO010000762.1:0-8385 GCA_035544355.1 Thermoanaerobaculia bacterium | reverse complement strand
CGATCATGTACATCGGCCTGCTGCCGGACGACGGTCTCGTGCTGCAGCACCTGCACGAAAGTCTTTCGCGCACGATCGAGCTCGTTCGTCCACTGACCGACGAACAGTTGCTCCATCGCTACGCCGCGGACAAATGGACGATCAAGGAGATCGTGCAGCACATCACGGACGACGAGCGGATCTACGCGTATCGCGCGCTGCGCTTCGCGCGCAACGATGCGACGGAGCTTCCCGGCTTCGACGAGAAGTTGTTCGCGAGCCAGTCGCGTGCAAACGCGCGCAGCGTCGATGATCTGCTCGACGAGCTCGCGACCGTGCGCGCCGCGACGATCTCGCTCTTCGCCGGCCTCGACGACGACGCGCTCACCCGCCGCGGAATCGCGAACGGAAACGTGATGAGCGTCCGGGCGGCGGCGTACCACATCGCCGGACATGAACTGCATCACGTGAACGTGATCCGCGAGCGTTACCTCGACGGGCGCTGAGAAGCGCACAGACAGGAGTGTCTGTGCCACATCGCGTGTCTCCCCATTTCAGCGCGTCGGATTCAACTCTCGCAGCAGCTCCTCCCGGAAATACCCCGCGGGGATCGATCCCTGCCGGATGAACAGCAGGTGGAATCGCTTCGGGTCGACGTTTCCTGCGGCCTCGCGCAGCGAATAGATTTCATCCTTGCCGATGCGGTACGTGATCGCCTGTGTCGGCCACTTCGAGTAGCGGAAGATCGCGCGCTCGGCGGTGCCGCAGCTTGCTTTCTTCATGTCGGAGAGATTCGCGTCGCGGCACGAGCCCGGCTGGAAGTCGACGGTGTTCGAGTAGAGATCGACCGCGTCGTCGTACTTGATGCGTCCCGTGTGAATGCCGGTGTCGATGCGCACGCGCACGTCGCGCAGCAGTTTTCCCTGCAACTGGTACAGCCGCTCTTCCGGCGTGTAGAACCCATTCGGCGCCCCGGTCTGCGGCTCCGCCATCAAAGCCTCGGAATACAGCGCCCATCCTTCACTCGACATCGAGTCTTCCCACATCGATGACGAGTCTTCGACCGCGCCCGGCGTGAGCCAGCGAACCGCGGACGGTTTCTTGTCGCCGCTCGTCATCACCTTGTAGTACCAGTCGTGTCCGGGGAAGCCTTCGTGCGCGGAGAGATCGGCGAGCGCGGAGCGGTTGTTCTCGCGCAGCGCAGACGGATTGTTGTTCGTCGGCGTGACGTAATAGCGGCCGACGCCGGTGCGTTTGAACGGCGGCGCGGGATAGTACGCGGCGCCATCGATCGAGGCCTGCAGCGGCGGCGGGGTCTCGACGACTTCGAGCTTGTAGTCTTCGGGCACGTCGAACATCCCGGTCTTGCGCGCGTACGCGACGAGACGGAACGCGGCGTCGCGATACCACGCGATCATCTCCGCGTCCGATTTTGGATAGTCCTTGCCGAGCTGATCGAACACCGCGCGCACGCCGCCGTCAGGCCAGTTGTGCGTCTTCGCGATCTGCTGCGCGAGCGCAGTCATCTCTTTCTGCGTCTGCTCGACGACCGGCCACGATTCGTCGAAGAGCTGCGCCGTCGTTTTCTTCAGGCGCAGATTGTTCGCGAGCGCCCAGTCGTACTCCTTCTCGCCGAAGACGAAGCGATCGCCGGCGAATTGCGCCTTCACGCCGGTTTCTTTCGTTGCGTCGTCGAAGAACGTTGTCGCGATGAAGTTGCGGAACTTGCGATACGCAGCTGCCGCGTTTTTCGACGCAGCGCCGACGCCGGCGAGCAGCGTGGCGCGATCGGGACCGCCGATCCGATCGCTTGCGATCTTCGGCAGCTCTTCTTCGAAGTACTTCGCGTCGCTTTCCGACGTCGTGATGCCGTTGCGATAGAGCATGCGGAAGTCGGGCGTGTTGTTCGCTGCGATGCCCGCGCGCAACTGCGCTTCCGCAGTCTCGAGGAACGCAGGAATCGCGTTCACGCGCTCGATCAGCAGGCCCCACTCGCCGGTCGTGCCGTACGACTTCGCGCCGGTCTGCGTGAGTCCCTGCAATTGAAAATCGACGGAGCGGAACGGCTCGTCGGTGTACGTGTCGAGCGACTTCTGCTGGTACTTGCGATCGCGATGCTGGTGCAGCAGGAAGCGGATCTGCGCGAGCGTGACCTCGCGATCGATGCGTAGTTTCGCAGACAGCGTCGCGGGATCGATCTTCTCGAGCTCCGACTGCACGCCCGCGAGCCATTGATCCTCGCGATCGAGCGCGGCCTGTGAGTAATCGCGCAGACGGCCGTCGGCGATCTTCATCTTTGGATCGAGTCCGGCGCCGCCGAGGTACGTGTTCACGCTCGGATTCATCGACAGAAAACTGAAGACGTACTGGCCGATGACCTGGATGGCCGGGATGTCGTTGATGACGGCGGGCTCCGCGGGCGCTTCGGGCTTGCGGCAGGCGGCGAGGAGAAGGAGGAAAAGGGCAGCGCGTCGCATGGTCGGCGGAGTATAGGCGCGCAAGTGCGCCGCAGAAAACGGACAAGCTGAGAGCATGTCCTACGTTCGTTCCGACAACGTAGGGCCGCCTCTTAGGCGGTCCCTGGTCACCAGTAACTACATCTCCGCCGTCAACGCGCGACCCTCCACGATCTCGACCGTTGTGGACGCGATCACTTTCGCGTTTGCGTCGAGCAATTGCAGTGTGTAGCGCGATGGTGCGACGTGCTCGACCACTCCGCGCGAGCCTTCGATCTTGATCGCCGATACGCCGTTGCAATGGCACTGCACGTACTCTTCGCCGGCCGGTGCGACGAGCTTCGCGACGACGGCGTTGGCTTTCGTCGTGTGGATGATCAGCTTCCCGCCCGGCGTGAGCGGCACGCGCACTTCGTCTGCGGACGGCGCGTTCACGCGAACGGATTGCGTCGCGTATCCATCCGCCGATGCCGCAACGCGATACGAGCCTGCGGGAATCGCGAGCCGGTTCGTGCCGTCGGGACGCGTGCCGTTTGCGTTTGCGATCGTCGCGCCGTTGCTGCCGATCGCCACGACGTAGCCGCCGAGGGTCGTGTTGTCGCGCGCGTCGACGATGCGGACGCGCAGCTCATTCGCGCGCGTGAGCGTGATCGTCACCGGCGCGCCGCCCGCTTCCGTTTCGACGCTCGCATCCGCGTAGCCGCTCTTCGTCGCTTTCACGAGATGTTTCCCCGCGGGCAGCGAGATCGAGAACGAGCCTGACGCGTCGGTCGTCACTTTGCGATCGTTGATCGCGACCAGCGCGCCGGACACTGGCGCACCTTCCTCATCGACGACGCGTCCGTCGATGCGCGAGGAGTCGATGCGGATGTCGAACGTCGCCGAGCCCGTGACTTCGAACGACGTCGTGTACACGCCGCGCTGCGACACCACGGTCACGTTGTACGTGCCCGGCACGACGCCGATGAGCTCGTACGCGCCGTTGATGTCCGTCGTGGCGTTCGCGTTGTTCTCGCCGTCGAATTTCACGACGCGATTCCGCGCGGGCTCGCCGTCTTCCGTCACCACGCCGCTGATCTTGATGTCGGTGCGGAATCGCAGGTCGACCACGACGTCGCCGCCCGGCGGCAACGTCACATGCGCCTCGGACGAAGTCAGTTCGCCGGAGAATCCGTTCCCCGCGGCCTGCACGCGCACCGCACCGGCCGCGACGTTCTCGACGCGATACGTGCCGTCGCGATTGATCATTCCGGTCTGTGAGCTCGCGTTCTCGCTCGTCGCGTTGACGACGCCGTAGAACATCCCCGATTTCTGAAAGCCTTCAACCGTCCCATGGATCGTCCCCGCCGCAACCTCCTCGGACGACGTGAGCGTGATGACGATTTGTGCAGCCGAAGTCACATCGACGTCTTCGAGCTTTCCCGATTGATAGCCGCGCCGCATCGCGATGAACGTGTAGCGCGCGTCGCCGAGGCCCGCGAGCGTGAACGAGCCGTCGTTGCCGGTGGCGATCGTCTGACTGTCCGCTTCGTGCGCGGGCGACGTCGCGGAGACATACGCTTCCGCGATCGCTTCGCCGCTCGTCGTCACAACGCGGCCCGTGACTTTGCGGCCGCTCGACAGCATCACGTCCGCGCGATCGTCGCGATCGGAGATGTTCACGCGCTTCGTGATGAAGCCGGAATGCTGCACGACGAGCGTGACCGGTTCGCGCGGCAGCTCGTTCAGTTCGTACTCGCCGTCTTCATCCGTCGACGTGCTCTGCTGACGTCCTTCTTCCGTTTGGAGCTGCACGGATGCATCGCCGAGCGCGCCGCCGTTCGATGACGTCACGCGGCCGCGCACCGTGCGCCCGCGATTCAACGACACCGTGACTTCGGTGGGCTTGCCCTCGACGACCGTCACGTCGATCGTTTCGCCGAGGTAGCCCTCCGCCATGACGTCGAGTTGCGCCGGCCCTGGCGCGACGTCGAGGGTGAACGACGTTCTGTCCTCGACGCTCGCGTAGGTTTCCCCTGCGCGCACGCGATATTTTTGGATGGGCTCCGACGTCGCCTTGTCGAGAACGCGTCCGCGGATCGTGCTGAGTGGCTCGAGCTCGATCACGACGTTGTCCGCGGGCGCGCGCACTTTGCGCCGCGCGGAGTTCGCTCGATCGAACTCGATGACGTACTCGCCCGGCGGAATCGAGTTGATCTCGAACGTCGCATCGGGCCCGATCTCGACGAACCGTCCCGTCCCGTCGTCGCCGATTGCGCTGACGCCACCCTCCGTCGGGAGCGGTCCCGACTTTCGCGCGAGACGGCCGCGGATCGCGACGCCGCGCTCGAGCACCGCGTCGATGGCTCTGCCGTCGGGCGACATGCCCGCCCTGCGGAACGGGACGAACCCTTCCTTCCAGATGAGCAGATCGTGCGGCGCGCGATTCAGCTTGATCGAAAACTGTCCGTGCTCGTCGCTCACGAACATCGCTTCGAGCATCCCCGCGGCGATGAGCGCGTCGAGCGGGAACGGCACGGCGCCGCCGGGATTCTCGACCGCCAGAATCGCGGCGCCCGCGATCGGCTGGTGGTCGCGATCGGTGACGCTGCCGCGCACCTCGATGCCGTCCGGCAGCGTGATCATGATCGGCGTGCGCGGATAGCCCTTCGTCAGGTCGATCGGCTCGCTCACGGCGGCGGCGTATCCGGCGCGCATTGCGATGATCACCGGCTTGTCGTCGCCGGTCGCGAGGCGGAACTTTCCGTCCGGGCCGGTGAGCACCGTCGCGCTCTCTTCCATCTTCGAGATCGCATACGTCGGCGTGGTCGTTTCCCCCTCGGACGTGATCACCCGCGCGCCTGCGATCGGTTTCTTGCGCGCGTCGATCACGACGCCGCGCAGAAACGAATTCGCCGTCGCTGTGAAGTCCTGCCGCGCGTTCCATTGCTTCAGATTCACGCGGCCCATGTCGTTGAACGTGAGATCGGCGGTCGCGTACGCGTTCACCTGATACTGCTGCGCGTCGCAATGTTCGAGGCGATATGTGCCTTGCTCGTCGGTGACCGTGATTCCGAGGTTGCCGTCGGCCCAGGCTGCGATCACGGCGCCGATGATCGGCTGGCGATTCACGTCGCGCACATTGCCGGTGATCGTGCGCGATTGCGCGATGCGAATGACGATGTCTTTCGCGCGCGGCGCCACGCCATGCGCGCCGGGCGCGATCGCTTTGATGACGTCGATGTCTTCGCGAACATGCGGGAGCACGAACGTGCCGTCTTCGCGCGTCTTGCCTGCCGGCCAGCCGTCCGCGGTGAGGATCGCGTTCGTGATGCGCGTGCCGTCGGCCGCGAGCACTTTGCCGGTCACGCTCATGCCCGGCGTGATCGCAAGCTCGATCGCGCCGCGCGGCGGAATCTGGTCCATGGTTTTTTCGATCGGCGCGAAGTCGGGATGCAGTACGGCAATCGATGCCGCCCATCCACGCGGATCGGGAACGCTGAACGCGCCGTCGTCGCTCGTGCGAACGGTGAGCAGGACCGGTCCGCGCTGCTGTTCGCGCAGCGCGACGATCGCGTTCGCCACCGGCTTTCCGTTTGCGGTCACGCGGCCGGTGCGATTCGCGACGCGCGTGAGTGCGATACCGAGGCCGGCGTCATCGGCGAGCGCGAGCTGGCGATGCGGCGCGAAGGCGTCGGCGGCGACGTTGACCTCGAACACGCCGCTCGATTTCGTGTCGAGCGTGAACGTGCCGCTCGCGTCGGTCGTCGACATCGCAGCAACCTTGCGCTCCAGCTTTCCCGACACGAGCCGCGCGTTCTGATCCTCGGGCGACTCGATGCGCTGCGCGACCACGCGCGCATTCGCGACCGGTTTCCCGTCGGGTGTGTAAAGCGCGCCGGTGATCGCGGCGTGAAGCGTGAGCGCGGCAAGGATCATCGGAGCAATTGTAGGTTTGGAGTGACGGCGACCGCAGTCGCCGCTTTTTGACAGTTCTTTGTGATTGCTGTGCAAAAGCGGCGACTGCGGTCGCCGCCCCTCCAAAATCAGTGCGCTTTCTTCGCGATCAACGCAAATCCGAGCTCGCTCGCGTCGTGTGCGACGGCAGCCATGCGCCGGGTCTTCTCCGCGCCCGATGCAACTTCGGCGCGGACCAGTTGCGCTTCGAGTCGCGGCGCGACGAGATCGCCGCTCGCGAGCGCGATCGCGTCGTCAGCGAGTTTCGCTCCCTCGGTCGCGTCCATCGCACCAGCGACGCGCGCGCGCATCGTGTGCGTCGCAATTTTCACGACGACGTTCTCGCGCGCATCCGCGAGCTTTGTTGCGAAGTCGATTTCTTTGCGCGCGTCGGCGGCGCGATTGTCGCGCAGCAGCGCGTGGGCGAGTGCGGTGCGGCCGAGCGCTTCGACGTCCCACACTTTCGACGTGCTTGCCCACTCGGTCGCCTGTCGCGCGAGCGATTCGGCGTCGTCGATGCGTCCCTCTTCGATCGCGAGGTTCGCGAGGTTGATGCGGCTCTCGGCGACGCCGCGCTTCTCGCCGATCTTCTCGCGGATCGCGAGCGCGGCTTCGTACTCGCGTTGCGCGCCGTCGAGATCGCCGCGCGCGAGCAGCACATCGCCGACGTTCGCCGTCGCGACCGCGAGCACCTGCTGCGTTTTCATCTCGGTCGCGATCGTGCGTGATTCGGTGAAGTGCGTGAGCGCCTCGTCGAGATCGCCGCTGAGCAGGCGCGCGTACCCGAGGTTGTCGTGGGCGGTTGCTTCGATCTTGCGGTCGCCGAGCTCGCGGCCGAGCTGCAGTTGCCGCGCGAGCAACTTCTCCGCGGCGCCCGGATCGCCGACGGTGAACGAATAGAACGCGAGGTTGTTGCACGACGCGCTTTGCAGCCAAGCATCGCCGATCGTGTCGCCGATCGCGAGCGCATCGACGAAATAGCGCCGCGCACTTTGGATGTCGCCGCGATACACGTAGGTTGCGCCGATGCGCAGCAGCGACCGGGCCTCGCCGCCGCGATCGTTCGCGTCGCGTTAGATCGTCAGCGCGCGTTCCTGCGCGGCGATGCTTTCCGTGGTGCGGCCCTGCCGATGCTCCGCGACGCCTTCGCCGGAGAGTCCGCGCGCGACGAGCAAACGCGCGCCGCGTGTTTCACCCTTCACGATCGCTTCTTGCGCAGCTGCGTGCATGCGCTTGTAATCGGCGAGGATCGCCGCGGCGTCCATCTCGGCGAGATCGATGCGCGGATCGGAGCCGAGCGGCTCGGGCAAGCGGCGCAGCCACTCGACGGTGAAGAGCGCGCTCGACGGATCGCCCATGCGCGTCTGCGCGTTCGCGAGGCGCAAGCCGTAATCGA
This sequence comes from Thermoanaerobaculia bacterium, assembly GCA_035544355.1. Classification (GTDB taxonomy): domain Bacteria; phylum Acidobacteriota; class Thermoanaerobaculia; order Gp7-AA8; family Gp7-AA8; genus DATKFO01. Next base: position 618 of record DATKFO010000762.1, on the reverse strand, counting down.
GGTTATCGGGGAAGAAGCTCGTCATCGCGCGATAGATGTCGGTCGCGCGCGTCCACTCGCCGATGCTTTCGCGATAGCCCGCTTCGATCATCAGCCGCTGTTCGCGCGGCAGTTTCGACGACAGCTCGAACGCGCGCTTCGCTTCTTCTTTCGAGCGCTTGTCGTAGCCGAGCGCGGACCATGCGCTCGCGAGCGCTGCGTGCAGCAGCGGCTGCTCGGGCTCGATTGTGATCGCGCGCTCGAGCAGCTCGCGCGCGGCGAGCGCATCGAACCCGCGAAGTTTGTCGAGACCTTCCGCGTAGAGCTTCGCGGTCGCGGGATTCGCCGGCAATGCGCCGAGCGCTTCAGTCGAGGACGTCGACGCGATCGATTGCACGCCGAGCGTGCCGCGCATGCGCGCGCCGACGCGCGACACCAGCTCAAACAGCCGCGCTTCGGTACCGGTCTCCGCGATCGACGATTGGGTGCCGGTGCCTTTGACGTCCTGCACGCGCACGTCGACGCGGAGGTCGTCGCCGATTTGCGTGTACGCGCCGAAGACGACGAAATCCGCGCCGAGGTTTTTGCGGATGCGCGTGAGCGTGCTCGTGGAGAAACTGCTCGTGTCGCCAAGTGCGA
>DATKFO010000761.1:0-3478 GCA_035544355.1 Thermoanaerobaculia bacterium | reverse complement strand
CGCTCGGTGCACCGAACTGGCGTCCGCGCGAAGCGATTCGTCACGCGGAGGAGCTCATCGCGCAGTACGACATTCGCGCGGAAGGACCGCAGCAACGCGCGGGCGATTTGTCGGGCGGCAATCAACAGAAGGTCGTCCTCGCGCGCGAGCTCGATCGCAAACCCAACTTCATCGTCGCCGCGGAGCCGACGCGCGGACTCGACATCGAAGCGACGCGCTATGTGCACGAACAACTGCGCGCAGCGGCAGACGCGGGCGCGAAGATTCTGATGATCACGTCCGATCTCGATGAAGCCTTCGCGCTCGCGGATGCGATCCAGGTGATCTATCGCGGCAAGTTGAGCGCGCGCCTCTCGCCCGAGGAAGCGACGACTCGCGTCGCGAGCCTGATGGCAGGCATCGCATGAAGCGCATCGCGATCGCCGCCGGCGCCGCGATCGCATCCGTGCTGTTGCTCGCGGCGAGCGGCGCACTCTTCGGACACTCCGCACGCGAGCTGCTCGCGATCCTCATCAGCGGCTCGATCGGATCGAAATTCGCGATCGAAGGCACGCTGCTGAAATCCGTGCCGCTGCTGCTCACGGGACTCAGCGTCGCGATCGCATTTCGCGCGGGCGTGTGGAACATCGGCGGCGAAGGACAGTTCATCGCCGGCGCGCTCGCCGCATTTCTCGCCGCGCGATTCGGCGTCGTGCCCGCGCTCCTCGCGTCGATGCTCGCCGGCGCGGCGTGGGCCTCGATCGCATCGCTGATGCGCCTGTGGCGCAACGCACCCGAAGTGCTCACGACGATCCTGCTCAACTTCATCGCCATCCATCTGCTCGGCTGGTGCGTGAACGGCCCGCTGCAGGAATCGGGTGCGCAGTATCCGCAAACGAACGCGGTTTCCGCGACGCTGCCGCAATTCGGCGAGCTGCACATCGGCATCGTGCTCGCCGTGATCGCGAGCATCGCGTCGTGGTGGATGTTGTATCGAACGACCGAAGGCCTGCGATTGCGCGCGACCGGCTTCAATCCGAACGCCGCCGCGTGGGCGGGCATCAACGTGCGCGCGCAGCTCGTGCGTGCGATGGCAATCTCCGGCGCGATGTCGGGACTCGCAGGCGGCATCGAGCTGCTCGGCGGCACGCATCGCCTCTTCGAACGATTCGCCGCCGGCTACGGCTACGCGGGAATCGCGGTCGCGTTGCTCGCGCAGCTCCATCCGCTTGCGACGATCGCGTCCGCATTTTTCTTCGGCGCGCTCGGCAGCGGCGCGGGCGAACTGCAGCGCAGCGCCGGCATCTCCGCAACCGTCGCGACGTTCGGACAAGCGCTCGTCATCCTCGCCATGATCGTGTTCGCGCGGGAGAAGAAATGGGCGAAATGATTCTCCTCGCGCTCGTCGCGGCAACGCCGCTGCTGCTCGCCGTCGAAGGCGAGCTCGTCGTGCAGCGCAGCGGCATCATCAACCTCGGCATCGAAGGAATGATGCTCACCGCTGCGATGACTGCGGTGATCGCAGCACAGCTCGCGCACTCCGCGACGATCGGATTTCTCGGCGGGATTCTCGGCGCATGCGCGATCGCCGCGATCTTCGGATTGCTCGTCATCCACTTCCGCGCGGATCAGATCGTGACCGGCACCGGCATCAATCTCCTCGCCCTCGGCGCCACCGGTTTCGTCTACCGCGAGATGCAGCAATTCTTCGTCGCCGCGCCGCGCGTGCGCATCGACGTCATGCTGCCGCTCGCGTGGATCGTCTTTCCGATCGCGCTCGCGTTCACGATCTGGCGCACGCGCTTCGGATTGCGTCTGCGCGCGTGCGGCGAGAATCCCGAAGCCGTGACCGCGACGCGCGCGTCGGTCGCCGCACATCGCTGGGCCGCGCTCGCGATCGAAGCAACGCTCGCCGGGCTCGCAGGCGCGCATCTTTCGCTCGCGCTCTCGAGCGGATTCGCGGAGAACATGACCGCAGGCCGCGGCTTCATCGCACTCTCGATCGTGATCTTCGGACGCTGGAAACTACGCGGCGCGCTCCTCGGCACCGCACTCTTCGGAATCGCAGCCGCGTTGCAGTACGCGATTCAGGCGATGAACCTCGCGCTGCCGTACCACCTGCTGCTCGCGTTTCCCTACGTGCTGACGCTGCTGATCCTCGGCGGCATCGCCGGACGGGTGCGCGCCCCGGCGGCGCTGGGCAAATAAGCGTTGTGGCACAAACACTCTTGAATGTGGCACAGACACTCTTGTCTGTGCGGCACCGCGCTGGATGAACCGATGCATGCGGGGCTCCGGTCTCCCGAGTACGCACAGACAAGAGTGTCTGTGCCACATCACGGGTGAGCAAAACACCTTTCGCATGTGAACGCGCAGCATTCACATGTGAACGCGCAGCATTCACATGTGCACGCGTTGCTTTCGCATGTGCACGCGTTGCTTTCACATGTGCGCGCGTTGCTTTCGCATGTGCACGCGTTGATTTCGCATGTGCACGCGTTGATTTCGCATGTACACGCGTTGCTTTCGTATGTGCACGCGTTGATTTCGCATGTGCGCGCGTTGCTTTCGCATGCTCGCCCGCCACTTCGCAAGTCACCGCGTTCCTTATGAAAATCAAGATTTGTCATTGAATGAGGTCGCTCGCAACCTCCCGTGTTACGAATTGGCGGGCTCTGGAATAGTTCGCGTTCGCGCCAGCATTCCGAGCGTTACGTCGCAGGTGAGCTGGCTTGAGTCATGGCCCCGCCGGCGATGGGAGTTTGAGCCGAGCTCCTCCGCGTGTCACGTGTCCGAGGATAACGGGCGGCGGCGACAGATGTTGCGGGTTGTGTCATGCCCTTCCGCCTCACCCGGGAGTCGAGTGTGCTCCTCCTCCTCCTCGGCAAAGAGGCGTCCGAGTTTCTAGGCCTCGGACATTCATCAACCGGTCCCCCGGCGCGTAGCCGGGATCCAAACCCATCCCGCTCGTGGAAGATCGAGGAGAGAGAACCATGACGACTACCAATGCCCAATCAACCCCCAATTCTGCCCTGGACATCGATACCTCACCGCCCGAAATGCTCAAGCCCGAGGAGGTCGTGCGCTACCTGCGCGTGCTGCGCGAACGGATTCCGTCCGAGCCGTCGAGCACTGTGACCGGACTCCGCCGCCGGCTGGCGCACGTCGACGCGAACTTCGTGCACGCCGCCGTCAACGCCGTCGGCGCCACGGAGGGCGTGCAAAAAGTCCTCGGACGCACCGACGAAGAGCTTCGCGAGGAGATCGACGTTTCGTCCCGCTGGACCGCCGTCGCCGATGAGCTCCGCAGCCTGCTGCAAAGCATCCTGCTGAGCAACTCGGTGCGCCGGCAGCGGATCGGCCTGGCCGCGCTGCAGACGTACAAGATCTGCCAGCAGATGGTGCGCGACGAGAAAAACGCCTCACTCGAAGCGCACATCGTCGAGATGAAGCGTCTCAACCGCTTCGGACGACGCCGTCGTACGACGGCGCCGGCCAC
>DATKFO010000760.1:0-6253 GCA_035544355.1 Thermoanaerobaculia bacterium | reverse complement strand
TTGCCAAAATTGAAAAGCCCGCTGGGTTTATCAGCGGGCGACACGGCGCTGAATCGCAAGCGGGCAGTGGCCAGTGCCTGCCGAAAACGGACAAGCTGGAGAGCTTGTCCTACGTTTTCAAACGTAGGGCCGCCTCTCCAGGCGGTCTGGGGCTACGTGTTTTATTCGCTCGACTCGATCCGGTAGTTCGGCGCTTCTTTCGTGATGCTCACGTCGTGCGCGTGCGATTCGCGCAGTCCCGCGGCGGTGATGCGCACGAATTGCGCGTTCGTGCGCAGCTCGTCGATCGTCTTCGAGCCGGTGAGGCCCATGCCCGAGCGCAGGCCGCCGACGAGTTGCGGGATCATCGCGCCGAGGGAGCCTTTGTAGGGGACCTTGCCTTCGATGCCTTCCGGCACGAGCTTCGTCGAATCCTCGGCGAGCTCCTGGAAATAGCGATCCGCGGAGCCCTTCTGCATTGCGCCGATCGAGCCCATGCCGCGATACGCCTTGAACGTGCGGCCCTGATAAAGAATCGTTTCGCCCGGCGCTTCGTCGGTGCCGGCGAACAGCGAGCCGATCATCACCGTGTTCGCGCCGGCAGCGATCGCTTTCGTGATGTCGCCGGAGAACTTGATGCCGCCGTCGCTGACGACCGGAACATCGAAGCGCTCGGCGACGCGCACGCACTCCATGATCGCGGTGACTTGCGGCACGCCAGCGCCCGCGACGACGCGCGTCGTGCAGATCGAGCCCGGTCCGATGCCGACTTTCAGCGCATCGACACCAAGCTCGCAGAGATCGCGCGCGCCTTCGGCGGTCGCGACATTGCCGGCGATCAGTGGTGTGCCCGGGAAGAGCTTCTTGAACTGCCGGATGGTTTCCATCACGCCGGTCGAATGCGCGTGCGAGGAATCGATGACGACGACGTCGACCTTCGCGTCGATCAGGGCGCGCGCGCGATCGAGTCCGTCTTTGCCGGCGCCGATTGCAGCACCGCAGCGGAGTCGTCCGAGTGGATCCTTCGCGGCCAACGGGTAGCGCCGCGCTTTCTGAATGTCTTTGACGGTGATGAGTCCCTTGAGATCGCCGTTCGCATCGACGACGAGCAGTTTCTCGATGCGATGCTGGTGCAGGACTTCGCGCGCCTGCTCGAGCGTGGTGCCGACCGGCGTGGTGACGAGACCTTCTTTCGTCATGCGCTCGGAGATCGGAAGATCGAAGCGCGTTTCGAATCGCAGATCGCGGTTCGTGAGAATGCCGACGAGCTTTCCGTTCGCGTCGGTCACCGGCACGCCGGAGATTTTGTATTTCTCCATGACCTGCAGCGCCTCGGCGATCGACTGCCACGGCCGCATCGTCACGGGATCGACGATCATGCCCGCTTCCGAGCGTTTCACCTTGTCGACTTCTTCGGCCTGACGATCGACCGGCATGTTCTTGTGGATCACGCCGAGTCCGCCGTTCTGCGCCATCGCGATCGCAAGACGCGCTTCGGTGACGGTGTCCATCGCCGCGGAGAGGATCGGAACGTTGAGGCGGATGTCGCGCGTGAGGCGCGTGGAGACGTCGACGAAGTTCGGATGCAGCTCCGATTTCGCGGGCTTGAGCAGCACGTCGTCGAACGTGAGCGCGAGCTCGATCGATTCGAGAATGCGCTCGGACGGAGTGGGATCCGGGCGTTCGACTTCGTGAATGTCAATGCGTCCGATGCGTGGCGTTTCGCTCATCGTCCCCTCCGTGAGTTGAGTATAGAACGTGACCTCATGCACCGGAATTGCATGCGGATTTCGCGCAGAGTTTCGCGGGCCAATGACGATGCGGTTCACGATCGAGGAGCGGCATCTCACGGACACGGGTGGGCGACCGGTGTCGCGTACGGACGCAGTGTCGTTCGTCGTGCTCGACGCCGACTCCGTCGACGACGCCGTGCGCAACTACGCCGTGCAGGATTCAGCAGAGATCATCGGCGAGGTGCTGAAGTTTCCCGGCTTCCAGGGAGTGGCGACGGTGCGGAAGGCGGGGGGCGTGTTTACGTTGCAGATTACGCCGGCGTCGGGCCGAGTTGCAGAGTGACAGAGCTCCAGAATTGCAAAGGGAGCAGGACGGCTTCATGCCTCTGCAACGCTGGAACTCTGCAACTCGGCAACTCGGCAACTCGCCTCATCCCCCTCGAATGATCTCCTTCAGCATCTCATCCTGCAGCCGGTACACGGCGTACACGCCGATGCGGTAGCGGTTGAAGAGGAACGAGAAGGCGTAGATGCGTCCGCTCTGCGCGTGGACGTATCCCGATAATCCGACGACGCCGGCGATGTAGCCGGTCTTCGCGTAGACCTGGCGCGCGTACGGCGCCTGGCGCAGGCGATTGCCGAATTTCGAATCGGGATCGCCGCTGAACGGAAGCGAGCTGACGAAGTCCTGACGCCATGGACTTCTCCACATGTAGCGCAGCAGCTCGATGAACGCATTCGCGGACGCGCGGTTGTTGCGCGACATGCCGGAGCCATCCGTCATCTGATACTCGCCCGCCGGCACGCCGACTTTCGTCGTGAGCCAATCCGTCACGACCGCGGTCCCGCTCGCCCACGACCCTTCATTCCGCTGTTCGGCACCGAGCATCTTCAGGATCTGCTCGGCGTAATGGTTCTGACTCTTCTTGTTGGTCACGTAGACGAGGATGCTGAGCGGCGTCGAGTGCTGCGAGATGCGGCGCCAATCCGTGCGCACATCGCGTGGCGTGAGCACGACCTGTCCCTCGTGATGAATGCCCATGCGCGCGAGCGTCTCCGCGGTCACGTTCGCGAAGTAGTGCACCGGATTCTCGACGGTGACGAACACTTCGGTCGCACCCGATCGCGCGGGTACGCCGCCGCGCACGATGATCGTGTTCGTGCCGCGCTGCCGCGTGATGAATGGCAATCCGCGTCCGGTGACGCAGTTGTTCTGCGCGGTGACGTAGGTCGTCGGCGGCTCGAACTGCACGACGCAGCGTTTTCCGGATCGGCTCGGCAGCACGCGCACCTGGATGCAGCCCTCCTGCATCGAGAACGCGGAGATCGGCGCCTCGTACCAGTTCACGAGCTGATCGACGGGCCACGTCGGATGGATGTACTCGGTATCGAAGTAGCCGTACTCGAAGATGAGATTGCCGCGCACGTTCTTGATGCCGGCGGCCATCAGGTCCTTCGCCCACTCCTGAATCACCGCGGTCGCATGACCGTCGTGAAAGCGCCCGCCGATCGTCGGATCGCCGCGGCCGGTGATCTTGATGTCGCCTTCGAGCGTGCCGCTCGCGTCGATGTCGCCGCGCACGAACACGCCGGTGGTGACTTCGAACGTCGGCTTGAGGAGATCGATCGCCGCGGCGGTCGTGAAGAGTTTCATGTTCGACGCGGGTGCGAGCGGCATGTGCGGATTGCGCTCGGCAACGACGCGTCCCGATTCGAGCTCGACGATCTGCAGGCTCGCATCGGTGCTGTTCGCGGTGCTGCTGTTGACGAGCGAGGCGAGCCGCTCTTCGAGCGTGTTGCCGACGGCGGTGGGTAACACGATCGCCGGCGCTTTGCGCGCGCGCGTCGTTTTGCGCGTCGTGCGTTTTTTCTTTTTCGCGGCGTAGGCGGCGGTGGTGTCGAGGAAGGCGACGAGGAGAATGAGGAAGAGTGCGATCGGGCGCGTGGGTCGGGACATCATCGAGCTCGCATCATAGCGTTTGCCATGCCGGCGGCAGTGCAAGGCGGATGCGGTCGCGCAGAGAGTGCGGCACGCGGCGGCGCACTTCGTCACGGATTTGTTCATGCGAATAGCGCCGGCTGAAGTGCGTGAGGACGATCAACCGGTTCTCGAACCGCGCCGCGACGTCCGCGATGTCGTCGATGTGGATATGCCGGTACTTCTCCGCGCGCGTCTGATGCCCATCCATCACGAACGAGCACTCGATGATCAACACCTCGGCACGATAGAGCGCCTCGTTCTTCTCGAGAATCCCGCGATCGGTGTCACCCGTGTAGAACAGCAGCGGCACTTCGACGCGCTCTTCGATCGCAACGCCATCGCGCCGCAACGCCGCGATCTCGTGTCCCTCTCGTCCGACGTACTCCTCTTTCAAATGATGGCGAACTTCGATCAGCTCATACGCGCGCGCCGCGACGCGATGCGTCGCCGTATGTCCGCGCACGAGGTGCGTCCGTCCCACGCGCAGCACTTCATCCGGAGCCACGCCGACGACCTCGACGTCAAACGCCGCGTTCGTCATCTTCGCCTGCAACGCGAGCAGCGCACGCATGTCCTCGGCAGCTTCCGACGGAACGTAAATCATCCCACCCTCGAGCCCCAGCAATTGCCGCTGCCCCGCATAAAACGAAATCCCCGCCGCGTGATCGAGATGCGCATGCGTGATGAACACATGCGGCATGTGAATGAGCACGTCGGGACACCGCCCGATATCGAGCGCCACGCCAAGCTCGCGAATGCGGAACCACGTCTCGTGACCAGCACGCGAGCGGCCCTCGAGCGTGAAGTGATCGGTCTGCAGCGAAAAGGCGTCTTTGTCCACCGGACGCTATCGAGTCTGGCGTCGCTGGTCGGAAACCGTTGCTTCGCTGTTCACCGGAAGTCTGCGCCGCCATTCCGACACTTCGTTGACGACCCGCTGAATATCGTCGAGAAGTGTCGGATCGCTCGCGAATCGTTCCCGGAGCTCCTGCAGAAACGGGAGATCATCGTGCCGCTCGTAGTCCGTGCCAAAACGTTCGATGAAGTCGATCCACTTCTGCGGATCGCCGTCGAAAATCGTGACAAGCGTATGCATGCGTCCGAAACTCTCGACGGTTCGGTAGATCGCTTCGCGCTGCGCGTCCTCCGGCTCTGCTTCACTGATCTTGCGCCAAGGCAGCACACGACCCTGCGGAAGGGATTCGAGTAAGTCGAGTAACGCCGTTCGCGCTTCAGGAAACAACTCACGATTGACGAGCAAGTCACGACAGACCGCCTCGGCCTGCTCGACTTTCCCCGCCTTTGTGTAGAGCGCGGCAACACTGACACCGATGATCCCGAGCGTCCGGATCTTCTCCGCGGGAACGCGGTCGAGCGCGCGCGATTCTGCTTCGGCAGCAGCCGCGTAAAGTTGCAGCGCCTGCTCCACGTTTCCCGCGATCGAAGCTGCTTGAGCATCCGAAGCGAGCTGCTGTGCGTGCGCGTGTTCAGGGTCGATCATCGGTCACCGCCATCGCAATCATAATCGTTGCCGCCTCCAATCCGACGACGCACGCCATCGCGGGAAGCCGAGAGACGCCGCGGCGTGCCTGCCGAATCTTGCGATTGAGCCGATCGCGTAATGCAGACAAAGGTCCACGTCCGACACCTGAAATTTCCAAACGGTACGCGGTCTCGAAATCATCCTCCCGCCGGCCGATGTAGTAATCAGCACCGGTGTTCGTTTCCGTGCGACCGAATGCCGTCAGCTGAAATGTGACTTCAACTGCGGCGAGCGCCAACGAGTACGCCGCAGCCTCGATCGCATCGACGCGATTTGCCCATGCGCCCACTTCGCGTCCACTCGGTTGAAACCACTCGAGCGAATAACTCGCAATCGGACGATCAGCCGCGATGATCGAGACGTCTAACGGTGACGTATGGTTGCGCGACAGGCAGACAGCGGCGGCTTCTGCATAGGCAACACAAAGTGCCTCGGTGATCCCGAAGTGCCGCCGATGCAGCTCGCGAAGATCGGGCAACGACGGCATCACACCAACGCCAGAACTTCCCGCAGATCGCGAATCTCCGCATCCGGCACGATCGTCAGTCCGTGCTCCACCGCCGGCGCCACCGCCTGGCCTTTGACCGGCGGTGTGAAGTGCACGCCGCGCATGCCGCAGCGTTGTGCACCGTGGACGTCGGCGTAGACGTTGTCGCCGACGAACATCATCTCTTCGTATGCGACGCCGAGGCAGCGGCGGAGCTCTTCGAAGATCGATGCTTGCGGTTTGCACTCGCCGTGCTCGTTCGAGAAGACCATCACGTCGATCGAGGGCGCGAGGCCGAGGATGTCGAGGATTTCGCGCAGCGCGTAGCCGGGGGTGCGGCCTGTGTTGCTGATGAGACCGACGCGGAGGCCGCGCGACTTGAGGGTGGCGAGCGTTTCGTGCGCGCCTTCGATCGCGCGCGGCGGAATCTCCACAGCCGCGCGTGCGTACGCGTGCTCGAGCTCCGCGAGCAGCGGCTCACCGAACGACGACGGATCGAGGTCGAGCTCTTCGAGAAAATGTTCGATCTG
>DATKFO010000759.1:0-3011 GCA_035544355.1 Thermoanaerobaculia bacterium | reverse complement strand
CTTCGTAAGTCCTCATCGAAACCTCCTTCTGGCCTAGCGGAACCCCGATCTTCGAGGTCCAAGGAGCTGGCAGATTGTTAAAGAATTGACCGGCTCGGGTCGAGCTGGCGATTGTACGGAAAGCCGCGGAGCGGCGAAAGTATTCCGGATGAAACGAGTGGGCAGTGGGCAGAGGGCAGAGGAGCACGTCGTGCTTTTCTTCTGCCCACTGCCAACTGTCAACTGCCCTCTGCTTTCTTCTGCCCACTGCTCACTGCAAACTGCCCACTGCTTGCTCTTCCACACGCTCCCGTTCGCCGCGTTTCTCGCGATTCTGCTCGCGCTCGTTGCGATCACGCACAACAACCTCGCGCGCAAAGCGATCCTTCTCGTCGCGAGCTACGTGTTTTACATGTGGTGGAGCGCCATCATGGTGCTGCCGCTGCTTGCGACGACGTTCCTCGATTTCTATCTCGCGCAGCGCATCGAACACGAAACACGCGACACGCGCCGCAAAGCGCTACTGATCCTCAGCCTCACCGCGAACCTCGGACTGCTCGCATTCTTCAAGTACTTCGTGTTCTACGCGAAGCTCCCGATCCTGCTGCCGATCGGGATCTCGTTCTACACGTTCCACACGATGAGCTACACGATCGACGTGTACCGCCGCGAGATCGCCGCGTGCCGCTCGCCGCTCGATTTCGCGCTGTTCATCACGTTCTTCCCCGTGCTCATCGCCGGCCCGATCCTCCGTGCGAAGCAGTTTCTTCCGCAACTCCAAACGGACATTCGCATCCGCGTCACTCAGGAGATCCTGTTTCTCTTCGTGCGCGGCCTTGTGAAGAAAGTGCTCGTCGCGGACAACCTCGCGTTTCTCGTCGACAGCGTCTTCGCCGATCCATCGCGCTGGCCGAGCGCCGTCATCTGGATCGCGACGATCGCGTTTGCGATTCAGATCTACTGCGATTTCTCCGGCTACTCCGACATGGCCCGCGCGCTCGCGGCGCTGTTCGGATTCGAGATCCCGCGCAATTTCGAGCGGCCGTATCTCGCGCGCGATCCGCGCGAGTTCTGGCATCGCTGGCACATCAGTCTCTCGACGTGGCTGCGCGACTATCTCTACATCCCGCTCGGCGGCAACAGAAGCCACCACATCCGCAACATCATGATCACAATGACCCTCGGCGGCCTCTGGCACGGCGCAACGTGGAACTTTGTGCTCTGGGGATTTCTGCACGGCCTGCTGCTGGTCATCGGACGCCGCATGCCGCGCATCGTGTTTCTCTACGCGCTGCTGCTGACGTGGATCGCATTTCGCGTACGCGATACGAACGCCATGCTCATCGCGATGCGCAAGTTTGTGCTCTTCGATTTCAACTTTCACCTCGCAAACCGCGGACTCACCGGCATCTACTTCGCGACGAGCGTGATGCTGATCGTCGCGTTTCTGCTTGCGCAACTTTGGCGTGATCCCGACGTGCAACTCGCGCGACTGCCGCTTGTGGCGTCGCTGCCGATCTGCATCGCGATCGGCGCGGCATTCTTTTATTTCTGGCCGCCGGCGCGCGTGCCGTTCATCTACTTTCAATTCTGATGATGCTCGTCGTCTGGCTCACCGCCGCGCTCGTGATCGCAGTTCCCGGCTACGCGATCGCGCGCGCCGTCGACCGGCGCGTGTACATCTCGAGCGTTGTCGCGTACGGCCTCGCATTCTGGCCCATCGTGTTTCTCTGGAAATGGACGGCGGTCGCGATGTGCGCGATCTATGTGGGACAGACTCATGTGGGACGGGCTTCAGCCCATCCGGTCAGGCTGAAGCCTGCCCTACCTTTGCTCGCGATCTTGGCGATCGTCGTCGCGACGCGCATCGTGCACATCAACGGCCTCGCGCTGCCGTTGTGGATCGACTCCGTGCATCACACGATGATCGTCCGCGACCTCCTCGAGCACGGAACGATTCCGTCGTCGTATCACTGGGGATTCCACGTCGTCCCCGCGCTCGTCGCGAAGCTCACGTCGATGACATCGCCGATCGAGATCGCGCGCGTGCTGCTCGGGTACGGACAACTTCTCAACGCGCTCGTGTTCTTCGCGATATACGACGCAGCGCGTCTACTTCTCCGCTCGCGACGCGCGGGCTTGCTCGCTGCGGTGCTCGCAACGCTCGTGTCGTACTTCCCCGCGTATTACGTTTCGTGGGGACGCTATCCGCAGCTCGCCGGCCTGCTGCTCCTCGGCCCACTCGCAATCGCGTTGTTTCGCGGACGCGTACTTTCAATTGCGATTCTCGCAGCCGGCCTTGCGCTGATTCACGTTCGCATCGCGATCCTCGCCGCGACGCTCGCGATCGCGATGCCGAAGCGCAAGATCAAGTCGTGGCTCGTTGCGCTCGGCATCGCCGCGATCGCGATCAGTCCATGGCTCTGGACGATCGCGCATCACGCGCACACGAGCGAAACGCCGAACACCGTCTTCGCCGATCTGCTCTGGGCGCCGCACAACATCCTGCTGATGATCGTCGCGGCGGGCGGCGCGATCGTCGGATGGAAGCGCCATCGCCGCGCGATCGCGATGCTTGCGATCTGGACCGCGCTCTCGATCCTCACCGCGAACCCGAATCACAGCGTGATGTCGAACGCCGCGCTGCTCATCACGATGTTCATTCCGCTGTCATTTCTCGGCGCGATGTGGCACAGACCCTCTTGTCTGTGGCTCACGATTGCCATCGCAATCATCGGCGCGTGGACGATGCGCGACATCGTCAATCCCAACACCGTCATCGCACGCAAAGCCGACGTGCGCGCGATGCAATGGATCGCGACGCACACGCAGCGCGATGCGAAGTTCGCGATCACCGTGCGACCGTGGCTCGGCAACACCTTCGCCGGAGTCGACGGCGGCTACTGGATCGAAGCGCTTACCGATCGCCGCACGATCCTTCCGCGCGGCTTTTACTCGTGGACGCGCGATCCATTCCTCGAGCGATGGTCCGCGAGTGAGCAGATGACGCCGGCGTTGCGCGAGGAACTCGC
>DATKFO010000758.1:0-5709 GCA_035544355.1 Thermoanaerobaculia bacterium | reverse complement strand
GAAACGGCCCGCCGAAGCGGGCCGTTCGTGCTTACTTGCTTTCGCGATGAGCCAGGATCTTTTCCCGTCCTGTCAGATACAACAGCACGATCAGGACTGCGAACGGAATCAGCGCCAGGCCATCCGACCACGGGCCTTCCGAAGCCGGGTTGTGCGCGGCCCACTCTGTAATCTTGGCGTTGAGCGGCTCCAGCGCCGGCACCCCGAGAAGGATCGCGATGAGGATTCCGGCGATCGCGCCGCCTGCGATGTAGCCCGACGCCATCAGCACGCCCGGGCTCTTGTCGCCTTCGGCGACGAGCTGTTCTTCCGTGAGGTTTTTGCCCGCGTGTTTCTTGGCGATCCACTTGTCGACCGCCCAGCGGACGAGACCGCCGATGAGAATCGGCGACGACGACGACAGCGGCAGGTACACGCCGACCGCGAAGGCGAGCGACGGGATGCCCGACATCTCGAGCACGACGGCGATCATCACGCCGAGGAGCACGAGGCCCCACGGCAGCTTGCCGCCGAGAATGCCCTTGATGATGTACGACATCAGCGTGGCCTTCGGCGCGTCGAACTTCTTCACCGTGGTGCCGTTCGGCAGTTTGGTGATCGCGCCGTTGATGCCGGGATCGACGTAGTAGACCGGGTGCCGGTTCTCGTCGACGAGATACTTCTCGGCGTTGCCGCCCGACGGATCGGGGCGGAACCAGACGTCGTACGTCTTCGAGTCCGTGCCGCCGTTGAGCAGGAAGCCCTTCACTCCAGACTTGCCGTGCAAGTCCTTCGGATCGGCAACTTCGGTGGCCGTCGCGCCGCCGGCGGAGAAGCCCGCCGGCGTGTTGCTGACCGGCACGTTGACCGAATTCGCGTTGTTGAGGAGGAGCAGGATCGGTCCCAGAATCAGCGCCGATGCGAGCGAGCCGATGAGAATGGCGATCTGCTGATTCGACGGCGTCGCGCCGACGAGGAAGCCCGTCTTCAAGTCCTGCGACGTCGTGCCGCCGTTCGACGACGCGATGCAGACGATCGCGCCGATCGACAGCGCGGTGACGTAATAGTTGTCCCCTGTCCACCGGAGGACGACGAACACGAGACACGTCAGCAACAGCGTGGCCACCGTCATGCCGGAGATCGGGTTCGAGGACGAGCCGATCTCACCGGTCAGTCGCGACGACACGGTGACGAAAAGGAATCCGAACACGATGATCAGAATCGCGGCGACGATGCGCGCGAGGATCGGCGTGCCGCCGACGTACAACGGGTTCGAGAATGCGATGACCACGAGCAGCGCGACGATGCCGATGAGCACGACCTTCATCGAGAGATCGCGGTCGGTGCGCGGCACGACCTTGCGTGTTTCCGCGGAACGTGACGCCGAGAAGTCCGCCAGTCCGCCCTTGATGCCGTGCCAGATGATCGGCAGCGAGCGAAACACGCTGATGATGCCGCCCGCCGCCACCGCGCCCGCACCGATGTACAGCACGTACGCGGAGCGGATCGCATTCGGGCTCATGTCCTTGATGAGTGCCGTGTGCTCCGGCTCGAGCGGCGTGCCGAGCGACGCGCCGAAGTACTTGATCATCGGGATGATCACGAGGTACGCGAGCACGCCGCCCGCGCACATGATCGAGGCGATGCGCGGCCCGATGATGTAGCCGACGCCGAGGAGCTCGGGGGAGACTTCGACCGAGACCGATGCGGCGTTGAACGGAGTGCCGAAGATCTTCTGCGGTGTGTCCTTCCACACGCGCATCGCCACGTTGAGCGACTTGTAGAGCAGGCCGATGCCGAAGCCGGTGAAGATCGTCTTCGCGCTGGTGGCCGTGCCGCCGAGCGCCTCCATCTCGCGCTTGGCCTCTTCCGACGCGGCAGCCCTCGACTCGTCCGAAGCCCCGGCCTTCAAAACCTCGGCACAAGCCGTTCCTTCGGGATATTTGAGGACGCCGTGCTGCGCGACGATGAGCGCGCGCCGCAGCGGGATCATCATGAGGATGCCGATCAAGCCGCCGAGGACGGCGACGAGCATCACGCGCGTGATCTCGAGATCGAAGCCGAGAATCAGGATCGCCGGCATCGTCACGCCGACGCCGAATGCGATCGACTCACCCGCCGATCCCGCGGTCTGCACGATGTTGTTCTCGAGGATCGTGGCATTGCGCGAGCCCATCTTCGAGAGCAGGCGAAAGAGGGTGATGGAGATGACGGCGACAGGAATCGAAGCGCTGACGGTGAGGCCGACCTTCAGCACGAGGTACAGCGACGACGCGCCGAAGACCATGCCGAGCAGCGTTCCCCAGATCACCGCGCGTGGCGTCAGCTCGGTCATCGAGACATCCGCGGGGATGTAGGGAACGAACGTGGTCGAGGGAAGGTCGGGCTTCGCGCCGACGATGTCCGGTGATCCTTGCGGCACTGACGACATTGGGTTCTCTCCCTGCACTTGAAGTGGACCGGCATTCTACTACCCGGAGTTTGTGCACCTGCGGCGCCGGGGACGAACGGCTGTTACCGAGGGGTGAGAGTTGTCGCGGCGCTCAAATACCGCCCTGTGATCGAGCGCGCATTCGCGGCGATCTCATCGGGAGTTCCGACCGCGACGAGCTCGCCACCTTGATCGCCGCCTTCGGGGCCGAGGTCGATTACCCAGTCGGATTGCTCGACGAGCTGGATGTTGTGCTCGATCACGAGCACGGAGTTGCCGCGGTCGATGAGATCGCGGAAGGTCTTGATCAGTTGTTGCACGTCGGTCGCGTGCAGGCCGGTCGTCGGCTCGTCGAAGAGAAAGAGCCGCGGCTTTTCGGCGTTCTTCGCGCTGTCCGCGAGGAACGACGCGAGCTTCAAGCGCTGTCCTTCGCCGCCGGAGAGCGAGTCGGTCGATTGTCCGAGGCGGAGGTAGCCGAGGCCGACGGCGCGCAGGGCGTCGAGCTTCTTGAGCACTGCGCGTTTGTCGATGAAGAACTTCGCGGCTTCGTCGACGGTGAGCTGGAGGATCTCGTTGACGTCTTTGCCTTTGTAGCGAACCTTCATCACGTGCTCGCCGAAGCGGCGGCCGTTGCATTTGTCGCAGACGACTTCGACGTCGGCGAGGAACTGCATGTCGATCGTGACGGTGCCTGCGCCCTGACACACTTCGCAGCGGCCGCCGTCGGTGTTGAACGAGAACATGCCGGCCGTGACGCCGTTGAGCTTCGCCGCGGTCGTCTCCGACATCAGCTTGCGGATCTCGTCCCACGCCTTGATGTACGTTGCGGGATTCGAGCGCGACGAGCGTCCGATCGGCGATTGATCGACGAACTCGATGTCGTAGATGCGATCGGTGCCGCGGATGTCGTCGACCTTGCCGCAATCGAGTCCCGTCGCACCGCGGACGTCGCGCTGGTAGCGGTTGTAGAGACAGTTGCGGATCAGCGTCGACTTGCCCGAGCCGGAGACGCCGGTGACGGCGACGAGCTTTCCGAGCGGGATGTCGACGCTGACGCCTTTCAGGTTGTGCTCGCGCGCGTTGACGATGCGAATCGAGCCGCTGTTGCCGGTTTCGTCGACGGATCTCGGTGGCGCGGGAACAACGTTTACACGCGGCGGACCTTCGTACATCACATTGCCGCCGAACTCTCCGGCTCCCGGCCCGAGCTCGAACGAATGGTCCGCGCCCGCGATGATCGTCGGATCGTGCTCGACGACGATCACTGTGTTTCCGGCGTTTTTCAGACGCCGGAGAACGGCGAGCAGGCGTTCACTGTCGCGCGCATGCAGTCCTACCGTCGGCTCGTCGATGACGTACATCGTCTCGGTGAGCGAGCTGCCGAGGGCTGCGGCGAGATTGATGCGCTGCGACTCGCCGCCGGAGAGCGTCCGCGTCTGGCGATCGAGCGTGAGATACGACAGGCCGACTTCGTCGAGGTAGACGAGGCGGTTCACGATCTCGCGGCGCAGGTGTCCGGCGAGCGACTCTTCCTGCTTCGACAGCGCGAGGTACTCCCAGAATCGCCGCGCGGTTTTCACGTCCATCGCGAACAGCGCGCCGATCGTGAGGTCGCGAAACTTCACGTTGTTCGCGGCGGTCTTCAGACGCGAGCCGTGGCATTGCGGACACGGCTCGTAGCTGCGGTATTTTGCGAGCTTCACGCGCACGTGGATCTTGTACTTCTTGGTCTCGAGCCACTCGAAGAATCCCTTGATGCCGTACCACTTGCTGCGTCCGTTGTAGAGCAGGTCCCACTCCGCGGGCGTGAGGTCTTTCACCGGCACCGTCAGGCGGATTCCGTATTTCTTCGCTGCCTTTTCGAGATCTTCGTAGCAGTCCTCGTAGCCCGGCGAGTTCCACGGCGTGACCGGCAGCTCGTCGAGACGCAGATCGCGATTCGGCAGCACTTTCTCCATGTCGATGCCGATGATGCGCCCGTAGCCCTGACACGTCGTGCACGCGCCGAGCGGCGAGTTGAACGAGAAGAGATGCGGCGTCGCTTCGATGAATTCGGAACCGCACTTGTTGCACGCGAAGCGCGACGTGAAGCGATGGGAGATCCACTCACCTTCGCCGCCGTCTTCGAGCACGTTCACGTTACCTTTCGAGATCTCGAACGCCTGCTCGATCGATTCGGTGATCTGCGTGCGTCGCTCGTCATCGATCTTGAGGCGCGTGATCACGAGCTCGAGCGACGTGAACCTGCTGCAGTCGATCTCATTGAGATCGACGACCGCACCGTTCATCCACGCGCGAAAGAAGCCCGCTTTGAAGAGCTGCTCGAGCACGACGTCGCGGTTCTCGGCTTCGAAGAAGATCGGCGCGATGACGACGACACGTTTGTCGCGCAGCGTCGCGAGGATCTCACTCGTGATCGACTCCGGCGTCTCCTTGCGCACACGTATGCCGCAATCGGGGCACCACGTCTCGCCGCAGTACGTCATGAAGAGGCGGATGTGATCCGCGAGCTCGGTAGCGGTCGCGACCGTGGAGCGCGCGTTCTTCACCGAGTTCTTCTGCTCGATCGAGATCGCGGGGAGGATGTTCTCGATCTCGTCGACGTCCGGCCGATCGATACGCTCGAGGAACTGCCGCACGTACGTCGACATCGACTCCACGAACCGCCGCTGCCCCTCGGCATACAGCGTGTTGAACGCAAGCGACG
This sequence comes from Thermoanaerobaculia bacterium, assembly GCA_035544355.1. Classification (GTDB taxonomy): domain Bacteria; phylum Acidobacteriota; class Thermoanaerobaculia; order Gp7-AA8; family Gp7-AA8; genus DATKFO01. The sequence continues at coordinate 592 of DATKFO010000758.1, read as the reverse complement.
ACTTCCCCGAGCCCGACGGACCGGTGATCACGGTCAGCTGCCGCTGGGGAATGTCGACCGAGATGTTCTTGAGATTGTGCGTTCGCGCACCGCGAATGGCGATCGTGCGTGGAGGCATGTCGAAGCCACAACGATTCGCTCCCGATCAGAAATCCCGGACGGACGACCAAGGCAATGTCGCGGCGGGGAGTTTGTCAGGACATCGACAGCTTGCCGTTTGCGAGCACGCGAACTTCTTTCGCGAGCCATTCGATGGACGAAGGCGTGAATGGAACCTCCTCGAGAAGCTCGACGAGGGTTTCGCCAACGTCCGCATCCCGAGGAACGGAAATCGTGAGTGTGGAGGTCACGGTCCCGTACTCGACGACGACCAGGCTTCCCGCGTCGAGGCGAAGTAACGCAGCGCGACTCGGTTCCGCCGCGGCGAGGCTGTCGAGGTCTTTGAAGTCGACTGGAAAAAGACGCTCGAGATCGCCCTCCGACAGGTGCGCTGTCATCGCGGGCCGCACGTCTGTGGTCAGAGATTCAGGAGGAGCCGTGTGCATGATGGTTCCGCATCGATCGCGGCTCTAAATCCGGATCGAATGCCGCT
>DATKFO010000757.1:0-3694 GCA_035544355.1 Thermoanaerobaculia bacterium | reverse complement strand
CGAATGACGATGCGACGGCGAGGAGGATTGCGACCGCGAGCCTCTTCTTCGTGCCGAGCCCAATCCAGTTGAGGACGCGCTCGATCCAGAGCGCGAGGATCACGAGCAGCAACACCTCACCGCCGGACGGCAACCACACGCGTGTCTGCGTCGAGAAGCGCTCGATGAGCGGCATCCATTCTTCGGGATAGCTCAGCCGCACGCTCGTCTGCGTCGCGGGCACGTCGAGTTTCGGCACCGCGAGTGTTCCGAAGCCGAATCCCGCCGCGCGCTTGAACGGCTGCCGGTGTTGCTCGACGACCTGCTGATCGCCGGATGACAGCGGCACGCTCACGAGTCCCGATTTGTCTTTCGTCATCAGCACGGGCTCGTTCTGCAGCGAAACGTAGGTCGGCTCCGGCGCGGGTGGCAGCAGCAGTTCGGGCGCGCCTTCGTTGTGAATCACGAGCGTCGACTCGCCGAGGATGGGACCGTCCATCGGAACGAAGAGCGTGTGGCGCACGTCGTTCACCGCGTAGCTGATCGTGTGCAGCGCTTCGAGCCGCGTGACTTTCCAATCGATGCGCTCGCGATTCGTTTCGAATGCGATCGCGCCGCGATACTGCGGCGTGATGCCGGTCTCGCCGACGCTGATGCGCTTCGCGGGCGATTCGACGCTCGGGCGCAGCAGCGGATGCGATTCGATGACGAGGTACTGCAGGCTCGCGCTCACCGGCGCGACGAACGACGCGCCGCGCAATTCGCCGTTCATCGAGATCGACGAGTCGCCGGGCGGAATGACGAAGCTGTATTTGTTGGCGTCGACGTCGTAGGGCGCGGCGGAGTCGATCTGCTGCAAATGCTCGTTCGATCCGAGGGTGACGACGATCGGGGAGGGCGTGCGATTCGGATTGTGCACGTCGATCGTGTAGTGAAACCGCGTCGCGTCGGGGAGGAGCGTGATGAGATAGCGGCCGGTTGCCGTTGCGGGAAGCGCTTCGCCGGGTGCGCCGACGTGGCGCACGAGCGAATAGTCGCGCGAGCCGTCTTCGCTCTCATCGCCGGCGATCAGCTCGCCGTCGCTCACGCTCGTGCGCAGCGCGAGCACGCCGGGCAGCACGTTCATCTTCAGGCGATCGCTGCCGAGCACGGAGAGCGAGCAGGTGAGGATGAACGCGTCCTTCAGCGGCACGACGGTGAACGCGCCTTTCGAGGTGCGCGTGAGCATCGCGTCGCCGGTGCAATTCGAGATCGTGACGTCGTTCGCGTCTTCGAACGCGGGCACGACCGGGCGCGAACCGACGCTGCGTCCGCTGAACGTGATCGAGAGGCTCTTCTCGCGAAAGCTGCCGGAGAGGAGCAACGTGTCGATGACGCTCGCGGAGGGACGATCGCTGTTGCGCAGGAGCGTCTGGTATTGCTCGAGGCCGATCGTGACCTGTGCGGACGAGGGCTGCTGCGGCGGGTCGTCCGCCAGCGCGAAGGTTGCGAGAAAGAGGGAAACGGCGATCGCGATTCGGCGCATCAGTCACCTCGACATTTCGACGGCATTCCGTGCTCAGCAGTTACAATGAGACACCGGTCCAATGGAAATTCGGTACTCGAACACGTTGGGCGACCTCGTGCGCTTCAACTTCTACCACGTCCTGCGCACGGGCGTCGTGCAGGCGCTGCTCGTGGCGTTGCTCGTGGTGCACGTGTGGACGTTCGGCCGCGACATCGCGATGCTCGATCAGCCGCTCGAAGCGCGCATTCTCGCGTTCATCGTCTCGCTGCTGATTCTGCTCGCGCTGCTCGTCATTCTGCAGTTGCTGCTCGCGTATCTCAGCTACCGTCCGTCGAAAAACAAAGCGCTGCTCACCGATCACGTGCTGCGCTTTTCCGACGACGGGCTCGTCGAAGAGACGCGCTTCGGATCGAGTCGCATCGCGTGGTCGGGTATTCCGAAGGTCGCGCAGAACGGCCGCTACATCTTTATCTACATTCAGCAAAACGCCGCCCACGTGGTCCCGAAGCGAGTCTTCCCCTCGGCCGACGACGCCGCAGCATTTTACGAAGCGGTGGAAAAGAAGATCGGTAGGCGGTAGACGGGTTGCGGGCAATTACTGCGCAACCGCGTGACTGCGCAACCCCGCAACCGCGGAACACACCGAGCACATCGCCAGTCCCTTCAAATCCAGCCACTCCACTGCGTGCGAGGATGCCATCACGCATTCGTAGTCGTCGCAGTGCGTGAGTCCGGCGACGTGTCCCGCTTCGTGGACGGCTTCTTTCTCGAGGCGTTCGGTGAGGAGGAGCTCATCCGCGGGGAGGCCGTAGAACTGTTGATGCAGGCGGTGGTACGAGACGACGGCGCACGATCCGCCGAGTTGGGCTTCGCCGAAGACGAAGGTCAGGATGGGGATGTAGAGGTCGAGCGGAGTGATGCCGATGATCACGGTGCCGTCGCCGTTCCTTTTCGCGAGTTGTTCGATGATCGCGGTGGAGTGGTACTGATTGCGCTCGGGATGATGTGCGAATGCGGGGTCGAGGTTCGCCTCGATCGTCGCGCACGACGTGCGGAACGCGCGTGCGAGCGCGCGCGACGCGGCGTCGAGCAGGCGCGGGTCCGCGCGCCCGATGGGAACGACGCGGATCGGTTTCATCGCGTTGCGCCGGCGAGCGGGCGGCTCCATCCGTATTTCTTGAGTTTGTTGTGTAACGTGACGCGATCGATGTCGAGCACCTCCGCTGCTCGTGTCTGATTGAACGCACACTCTTCGAGCACGCGCAGGATGTGTGCCTTTTCCATTTCATCGAGCGAGCGCGCGCCGAGGCTCAGCGCCGACGTTGTCTTCAGCGCGAAGTCTTCTTCTTTCAGCTCCGGCTCGTGTGCGACGACCATCGCGCGCTCGACGGCATTCTCGAGCTCGCGCACGTTGCCGGGCCAGTCGCATTGTTGCAGCGCGGTCATCGCCGGTCCGCTCACGCGTGTGACTTTCCGGTTCATCTGCAGCGCGTACTTCTTCACGAAGTGATCCACGAGCATCGGGATGTCTTCGCGCCGCGTGCGCAGCGGCGGGAGCTCGATGCGGAACACATTCAGCCGATAGTAAAGATCCGGCCGGAATTTCCCTTCCTGCACGAGCAGCTCGAGATCTTTGTTCGTCGCCGCGACGCAGCGGAAGTCGACGTTGATCGGCTGATGTCCGCCGACGCGCACGATTTCTTTTTCCTGCAGCACGCGCAGCAGATCGGTCTGCGTTTTCAGGCTGATGTCGCCGATTTCGTCGAGGAATGCCGTCCCGCCTTCCGCGATCTCGAATTTTCCTTTCTTGCGATATTGCGCGCCGGTGAACGCGCCCTTCTCGTGGCCGAAGAGCTCCGACTCGAGCAGCGTCTCGGTGAGCGCGCCGCAGTGGATCGCGACCATCGGGTGGTAGCGGCGCGGACTCGCTGCGTGAATCGCGCGCGCGACGAGCTCCTTGCCGGTGCCGCTCTCGCCGGTGATCAGCACGGTCGCGTCGGTCGTCGCGACGGTCTCGATCGAGTGATAGACCTTCTGTATCGCGGCGCTGACGCCAATGATCTGCGAGGGATGCACGGCGTGCGCGCTGATCACTTCTTTCATGCGCACGTTTTCTTCGGTGGTCCGTCGATGCGCGAGCGCGTTCTGCACGAGGTGCGCGACGTCATCGGGATCGAGCGGCTTGGTGATGTAGTCGTACGCCCCCTG
>DATKFO010000756.1:0-5644 GCA_035544355.1 Thermoanaerobaculia bacterium | reverse complement strand
CGCGCGTGCGTTACGGCGACGTCGTGCTTTCGCGCGCGACGTGGTTTCTGCGCAAAGACGAGCGCGAATGGATGCGCGATGGATCCGCTGCGGACCGATTGCGCATGCCGCGATTCGTGTTGTACGTCGACGGTGATCAGGAGCTCCTCGTCGATTTGCAGAACGCGATCACGATCGAAGCGTTTCTCGCGCTCGCGGCGCGCAAGGAGATCGCGATCGTGCACGAGATGTTGCCGCAGCCTGACGATCTACTTGTCAACGGACCGGATGGTCATTACACGCACGAGCTCGTGCTTCCGTTCAAGCGCACCGCGGTTTCGCCGGTGAAGACGCCAGCGCGTCCGGCGTTGTATCGCGCGAACGATCGCAACCTCCCGCCGCGCGGCGAGTGGCTCTATCTGAAGTTGTACACGGGCTACTCGACTGCGGATCGCTTGCTCGTCGACATGATCGCGCCGCTCGCGCAGCGTCTTCGCGATGAAGGGATGTTGCGCTCGTGGTTTTTCATCCGCTATCGCGATCCCGAGTTTCATCTTCGCGTACGCCTGTGCGGCGAGCCGGACGTTTTGTGGAACGACGTGCTGCGCGCGTTTAGCGAGTCGTTCACGCCGCTGCTCGCGAACGGGTGGATGTCGCGCGTGCAGCTCGATACGTACGTTCGCGAGATCGAGCGCTACGGCGGCGTCGACGGCGTGAAGCTCGCGGAAGACTTGTTCTGCGCGGACAGCGACCTGGTCGCGTCATTGCTGCCGGTCGTGCAATCGGATCCCGCGTTGCGCTGGCAGCTCGCGGTGTTCGGCACCGACGCGCTGTTGAACGATCTCGGCTTCGATGCGGCGTCGAAAGCCCGCGTTCTCGAACGGCTCGTGCAGTTGTACGGCGGCGAGTTCCGCGTCGATCGCAACGTGCGCGATCAGCTCGCGAAGCAAACGCGCGCGCGCCGCGACGATCTGCGCGCGATCTTCAACGCGAACGAACAGCCGTGGTCCGCGGCATATCGCGAACGCTCCGCGCGCGTGCGTGCGCTCGCGATCGAAACGCCGTCCGACGAGCTCGCGAGCAGTTACCTGCACATGCATCTCAACCGCTGGTTCCGCTCCACGCCGCGCGCGCAAGAATTCGTCGTCTACGACTTGCTGCATCGCTGGGTGTTGTCGCAGTTGGCGCGCGAGCGCGTGACGGTGTGAGGGCCGCCTAAGAGGCGGCCCTCACGTAGGACATGCTCTCAGCTTGTCCGTTTTCAGCGCTTCTTCGTGCGATGCGTAGCTTGCGCGGTCCACGGATCGTCAGGCCACGGATGGCGCGGATAGCGGCCGCGCAACTCCTTGCGCACATCCTGATACGTCGTCGACCAAAAACTCTTCAGATCGCGCGTGATCTGCACGGGACGTCCATTCGGCGCGAGCAGTGCGAACGTCACCGGCGTGCGTCGCGGCCCGATCAGCGGCGTTTCCGCGAGGCCGAACAATTCCTGCAGCTTCACCGACGCGACGACCGATCCGTCGTCGCGATATTCGAGTTTCGCGGTGCGTCCGCTCGGCAGTGCGAGACGTTCGGGCGCGAGTTGATTGACGCGTTTCGCATCGCCGGCGAACGCGATGCGTCGCTGCAATTCGGGATCGAGTTTCGGCGCGAGCTTGCGAACGGCGACCGTGTTCTGCGCGAGCAGGAGCCGGTCGTACCAGATGCGCTCCGTCTCGCGCTCTTCGTTGCCCACGACGGCGTGCACGCGATCGCGATGCGTCGGTGTGAGCCAGTCGCGTTCGATCACCATCGCGCGTTTCACGAGCGACTCCGCGCCGCCGACGACATCGAGTGCGACAAGAAACTCACCTTCGCGCGTATCGATCTCTCGCGCGAGCACGGCGCCGGTGCCGCTCGACAACAACACGCGCGACGATCCGGACTCGCGCCGCATCGCAACACGATCGGGATAGCCTGCGAGAAACGCGCGGCGCAGCGTGACATCGTCAACGTGTTGACGATACGCATCGCCGAGGGTGCGGCGCGCGATCGAAGTCATCTCGTGCGCGAGATCGCCGGAGAGCTCGGCGCAAATGCGCACGGCTTCATCGGAACCATGCGCGTCGATGAGCACGCGCGCGAGTCGCGGATGCAACGGAAAGCGGTGCAGCTCCTCGATCGGCCCGATGCGGCGCAGCAACTCCATCGCGCTCTCGATGCGCTCTTCGGGCGGACGCTCGAACCACGCAAACGTGCGCGGATCGCCGCCCCACGCGAGGATGTCGAGCACCGCCGCAGTGAGATCGACGCGCCGCACCTCGGGCTCGCGATGCGGACGCAGAATCGCGCGCTCGTCCCACAGTCGCGTCGTGCGTCCCGGCTGCGTGCGTCCCGCGCGTCCTGCGCGCTGCGCGGCGGAATCGAGCGAGATCTGTTCGGTCACGAGATGATCGAGCGCGGTTTCCGGATCGAAGCGCATGACCTTGTGCAAGCCGGAATCGATCACGTCCGTCACGCCATCGACGGTGAGCGAAGTCTCCGCGATGTTCGTCGCGAGAATGATTTTCTGTTGCGATGACGGTGCGAGCGCGCGCTCCTGCTCATCGACGTCGAGCGTGCCGTGCAATTTCAGAACGTTGGCCGTTGGCCGTTGACCGTTGGCCGCGTCCACGGCAGACGGCAAACGGCGAACGGCCAACGCAGCCGCGTCGATCTCGCGCACACCCGGCAGGAAACACAACACGTGTCCCTTCGCATCGCGCGCGACTTCCGCAGCGACATCCGCAACAGAACGTCCGGGCGCGTAACGAACGTCGACGGGGAAGCGCTTCGCATCGATGTCGATGACGCGCGCACCGAGAAAATTCGCGATCGACTGCGCGTCGATCGTCGCTGACATCACGACGAGCGCGAGATCGCCGCGCGCATCGGCCGCTTGCTTCGCAAGTGCGAGTGCGAGATCGGCGTGAATGCTGCGCTCGTGAAACTCGTCGAGCACGACGACGGCGAATTCGCTGAGCAGCGGATCGGACTGCAAGCGCGCGGTGAGAATTCCTTCGGTGGCGACGAGTAATTGCGTGCGTGCGCTGAAGCGGCGCTCGAAGCGAATCTGCCAGCCGATCTCCTCGCCGAGGGTCCATTTGCGCTCGAAGGCGATGCGTCGTGCGAGCGCGCGTGCGGCGATGCGGCGCGGCTGCAGCAGGATCGTGCGACCGAGCGCGGTGAGTGCCGGAGGAATGCGCGTCGTCTTGCCGGAGCCGGGTGGCGCGACGATGACCGCAGTTTTTTCGGCGCGCACGAGCGCGACGATGTCGTCGAGGTGACGATCCACGGGAAGCGTTCCATCGCCAAGCATTTGAATCAGGAATTCTTGAAATTGGAGGTCACAGGGGTGTATGACGGTTCGTACGGTTGCATAACTCGTGCTGCTTCAATAATATCTGAGGACTTTTTGGTTCGCGAAGGCTGGCAGGTGCGCTGCAGTTCGGGCAGCACCGGAGGCCACGCATTTACAGGGTTCGAATGCGAAGCGCAAAACATATCTGCAAATTCGGAAGGGGGTGCGTCCGACCAGGGAGATCTAGCCACGGTGGAAAACTTTCGAAAATGAGTCTGAATACAACAACCAACAAAGAGGAGTTCCTGAATGAATTTCGTCAGACGGTTTGCAGTCATTTGCGCCGCTCTGCTGCTGGTCAGCGTCGCCGTTAGCGCGCAGACCACGTCGTCGCTCACCGGAACGGTGACGCTCGACGGGAATCCGCTTCCGGGCGTGACGGTGACGATCTCGTCGCCGGCTCTCATCGGAACGCGTACGTCCGTCAGCGACGTCAACGGCAATTACAACTTTGCCGCCATCCCGCCCGGCACCTACACGGTGAAGTTCGAGATGGAAAGCATGCAGACGGTGACGCGCACCTCGCAGGTCACCCTTTCGGGTACCGGCCGTGCGAACGCCGAAATGAAACTTACGGCAGTAGCCGAGGCCATCACGGTCACGGCGTCGGCTCCGGCGGTTCTGGAGACGACCGAGATCCAGAGCAACGTGCAGCAGGAGCTCGTGAACCACCTTCCGATCCAGCGCACGCTGCAGGCAGCGACCTCGCTCGCACCGGGCGTCGCCACGCAGAGCGGTACGGGTGGCGCGGGCGCGGGTGCGATCGTGATCTCCGGCGCTCCGTCCTATGACAACGTGTTCATGGTCAACGGCGCTGCGATCAACGAGAACCTTCGCGGTCAGGCGCACAACCTCTTCATCGAGGACGCGATCCAGGAGACCACGGTTCTCACGGGCGCGATCTCGGCGGAGTACGGCCGTTTCACCGGCGGCGTGGTCAACGCGATCACGAAGTCGGGCGGCAACGAGTTCTCCGGTTCGATCCGCGACTCGCTCAGCAACGACAAGTGGACGGAGCGCGGCGATCTGAACACCGGCGTCATCGGCGACAAGATCAACCACGTATATGAAGCGACCCTCGGTGGCTACGTCCTGAAGGATCGCCTGTGGTTCTTCGGCGCCGGACGCAAGGCGAAAGTCTCCGCGGGCCGCGCGCTGCGCGACCGCGACAACACGGCGTTCGTGTTCACCGACGAGAACAAGCGCTACGAAGGCAAGCTGACGGGTCAGATCACTCCGAAGCACAGCCTCGTCGTTTCGTACCTCAAGGTCGACAATCCACAGGTGAACAACTGCTTCGGCACGAACCGCTGCCTCGAGTGGTCGAACATCGACCTGAGCCGCACGCTGCCGAACAACTTCCTCACGGTGCACTACAACGGCATCCTGACGAGCAGCCTCCTCGTGGAAGGCAGCTACGCGAAGAAGTACTTCGCGTTCCAGGGCTCGGGCGGCGACTTCGCCGATCAGGCCAACGGCAGCTACGTCGGCGCATACGGATTCGGTGAAGGATATGCAGGCGCGCCGATCTTCTGCGGCTTCTGCACGGATGAAGAGCGCAACAACGACCTGTGGGGTGCGAAGGCGACGTACTACCTCGCTTCCAAGGGCTTTGGCACGCACAACCTCGTCGTCGGCTACGACGACTGGGCGGAGCAGCGCATTGCGAACAACTATCAGTCCGGCTCGAACTTCGCGGTGTACAGCTACAACGACCTGTTCAAGCCCAATTGCTATGCAGCCCAGGCAGGCGTTGCCTCGTCGGTCGCTTGCCATCCGACGTTCGTGCCGAGCTCCGGAGCGGGCGAGGGCGACGGCGATTTGATCAAGTGGGCGCCGATCTTCGAGCTCACCAAAGGCTCGGACTTCAAGACGCAGTCGCTGTATGTCAACGACAAGTGGGACTTCAGCGACCACTGGAACTTCAACATCGGTCTTCGTTACGACAAGAACGACGGCGCCGACAGCTCCGGTGAGAAAGTCGCCAAGGATTCGGAGATCAGCCCGCGTCTTGGCCTGATCTACGACATCAAGGGCGACGGCCGTTATCGCATCAATGCCAGTTACAGCAAGTACGTGTCGCGCGTTGCCGAGACGATCGGCAGCTCCGGCGCCGGCGGCGGCAACCCGTCGTACGTCTATTACGAGTACCTCGGACCGACCGTCAATGCCGACCACAAGCTGACCACCTCGCAGGCTCTCGCGCAGGTGTTCGCGTGGTTCAATGCGAACGGCGGTCTCAGCCGCGACTTCCTGTTCGGCAACATTTCGGGTCTCTCCACG
>DATKFO010000755.1:0-4233 GCA_035544355.1 Thermoanaerobaculia bacterium | reverse complement strand
GGCGTGGTCCATCGATGCTACAAGCTGATCGACGACTCGCGACTCACGGGAAAAGATCTCCGGCAGCACTCTGTGGCCGCAGCCTGGCACGATCCCGATTTTGCGCCGAAACTCTCTCCCCCGCGGGAGCTCTACAGCGCTTCAGCCTGCGGCGCCTGCGCACGTTTCGACAATTGTCACGACGAGGGGCGCTGCATCTATCAGGCGCTGGTCACGCATCAGACGTATTTCGCGCAGGATCGAGCGTGCGAGGGTCCGTATCGCACCACGTCCTGAGCCAGAGCGCCAGCCTTTCGGAGCTCTGTGGCCGCGAAAACGGCACGAGGGAAAGCAGGCCGCGCTCCCCGCGTACGAGCAACCCGGCATCTTCGAGCTCGGACACGGCATTCGCCACACTCTCAGGACTTCCGATTCCGGCCGAGCAGACGCGTGCAATCACGTGGGTCTCGGAGGTGAGCTCGTCGCCGAGCACGAGGATGACCGACGCAAGACGCGACATCGGTTCCGAAGTTCGGGTCGTCCCCGAGACTGTGATCAGCTCCACGCTTCCGGCGCCGAGGTGCAGTGACAGCTTGCGGTTGCTGCGAGACCACTCGCCCAGACATTCGTTGAGCGCGCTCCGGTGTCGTTCGAGCGGAGAGTCCGGGGAGATTTCCCGATCGAAAAAGTACGCGAACTCGCTGCTGCTCGCCTTGTCGGGCGGGATGAGATGGTCGTAGAACGCAGCGCCGCGGATCTCGCCGATTCCCTGGGCCTCGCGATCGAAGTGGAACGGCGCGAAACGCTGGACCTGCGCGACGTGTGCCTCCGGCCCCGGCGACGGCAAGTGATGGAGCTTCTTCAGCAGGCGCAGCATGCCGGCGTAGTCCGCGTCCGTCTCACCGGGAAAACCGACGAGGAGGTTGTACGAAACCTCGATACCGAGCTCCGTGAGCCACTTGAGAGCCTGAATGTTCTGAAACGCAGTGGTCCCTTTCCTCATGAGGACGAGCACGTGATCCGAGAAGCTCTCGAATCCGGGCTGCACCCAGGTCACTCCGGCCGCAGCCAGTTTCTCGACGTCGTCACGCCTGACGTTGGCCTTGATCTCGAAGAAGAGCCGGAAATCCACCGGAATCGCCGCCAGGGCGGGCAGCAGGTCGCGGTAAGCGCCGTAGTCGAGAATGTTGTCCGCGGCCATGAAGCTGGTCACGCCATGTTTCTGTGCGAGTGAGGTCAGCTCCCCGACGACCTTCTGCATGCTCTTGCGGCGGTAGCGCATCCCGCGGTTGTTCAAGCCGCAGAACGTGCAATGGTGTTTTTCTCCCCACCAGCAGCCGCGGGAGGCTTCGAACGGAAGACTGTGAAACGACGCGAGCTTGAACCCTTCTCCGGCAAGCTGCCCGCGAAAATCGAAGTACTCCGAGTAATCGGGCACCGGCAGCTCGTCGAGCATGTCGACGAGCGGTGCGTCGCTCACATGATCGCCCTTGAGCGCGATGCCCGGCATGCCGCTCACGGGCTCGCCGTGACTCAACGCCCGCAGGTAGGCGGGCAACAGCAGGTCGGCTTCTCCCAGGAACACCGCGTCGACGCATTCCTGGAACACGCGCGAGTAACAAACACCCATTTCGCCGTGAACGCATGGGCCGCCGAGCAGAATGTGGATGCCGGGATTGGCGCTCTTCAGGCGTTTGGAGAGCGCAACGCTGGCCATCACCTGATTGAACGTGCAGGTGAACCCGACGACGTCCGGCTTCCGGCGCAGCAATTCTTCCGTGTAGACGTCGAGCAGGTCGGGAATGATCCTGTCGCGGAGATCGAAAAGGGCGGGCTGCAGCGTTTTCGGCAGGTCGGGATTCGAGGCAACCGCGGAGAGGTACTGCTCCGAGCGCAGCTCCTCCGCGTCGAAGACCGTAACGGCGAAGAGATGCTCCGCAAGCCCGAAGAGCGACGGCGTGTTGGTGACGTACTCGTAGCCGTTGCAGCCCATCAGCGCCGACAGGAAGAGGTTCGGATACAGCACATCGCAAGGAAACCCGCGCGACCGGACGGTGGCGGCCAGAGCTCCGAGACTCAACGACGGCCGGGTGCTGGTCGCCCACGGCATCGAAACCAGCACGGTGGAGAGCTCCGACTCTCGCAATCGCGGGCTCGCGTGTGCGGCAGTGGCCGGCGCTTTCATCCTGCGGTATTTTGATCGAACTCCGGCACAATCGCGTGCAATGAACCGCACGGCGGGCCAAACGTAGGACAGGCTTCAGCCTGTCCACCTGGCATGTGTGGCTGAGCGGGACAGGCTGAAGCCTGTCCTACGTGCCTACACGTCGACAGGCCGGTAGACATCGAGCTGTTGCCTTGGACGGCGGGCTTATAGCCCGCCGTCCAACAAAGCCCACCCTACTTCTTCGACGCGATCCAGTTGTCGATGCGCTTCTCCAGCGACTGCAACGGCAGCGCGCCTGCGGCGAGCACTTCGTCGTGGAATTGGCGGATGTCGAATTTGTCGCCGAGCTCGCGGTGGGCGCGCTCGCGCAGCTCGAGGATCTTCATCTGGCCGATCTTGTACGCGAGCGCCTGGCCGGGCCAGACGATGTAGCGATCGGTCTCGCTCTGGATGTCCACTTCATCGATGGCAGAGTGGTCGCGGAAGAATTGCACGACCTGCTCGCGGTTCCATTTCTTGTAGTGCAGTCCGGTGTCGACGACGAGGCGGATCGCGCGCAGCATTTCATCCTGCAGGCGGCCGTAGTCGTTGAACGGATTGCTGTAGAAGCCGATCTCCTTGCCGAGGCGCTCGGAGTAGAGGGCCCAGCCTTCGACGTAGGCCGTGTAGCCGCCCTGGCGGCGGAACATCGGCAGATCCGTCTGCTCCTGCGCGATCGAGATCTGCATGTGATGGCCGGGCACGCCTTCGTGGTACGCGGTCGACTCGAACGAAATCGTCTTGCGATTCGTCGCGTCGTACGTGTTCACGTTCACGCGTCCAGGACGCGAGCCGTCCGGCGCGCCGTCGTTGTAATCCGCGCCCGCTGCGGTCTTCTCGCGGAACGGCTCGACCGGCACGATCTCCAGCTTCGCCTTCGGCAGATGTCCGAAGAGCTCGGGCAGTTTCGCGTACATCTGGTCTGTGTACTTCTTGTACAGCTCGATGATCTCTTCGCGCGACTTCGCTTTCAGATTCGGATTCTCTTCGACCGATTTGTTGAAGCTTTTGATGTCCGCGAAGCCCTGCTGCTTCGCGATCGCGAGCATCTCGCCTTCGATGCGCGCGACCTCTTTCAATCCGATCTGATGAATCTCCTCGGGCGTGAGGTTCGTCGTGGTCGAGGACTTCGCGCGGAACGCGTAGCGCGCGGCGCCGTCCGGGAGCGACCAGACGCCGACTTCCGTGCGGCCCTTCGGCGCGTACTCGTCGCGCACGAATTTCGCGAACTTCGCGTAGGCCGGAATGACGTTCGTGTTGACCGCATCGAGCACCGCCGTGCGAATGCGCTGCTGATCGGCGTCCGCCCAATCGCTCGGGATTTTCTTCAGCGGCGCGGCGAACGGACTCTCTTCCGCTTTCTGTTTCGCGAGACCTTCGGCCTGATCGGCGACCTTCTCGAGCAGGAACTTCGGCGGCATCGACTTGTCCGCCATGCCCTTGCGCATGTTCGCGATCGTGTCGTCGATCTGCTTCGGGAACTGATGCAGGCGCGTGACGTAGTCGTCGTAATCCTTCGTGCTCGTGAACGAGAGGAACGACGGGAACTGCGCGGCGTTGAGATGGATGCCGCTCATCTGATTCACGGGCATGCGCCAGTTCTTGAAGCGCGAGCCTTCGAGGCCTTCGCGCAGATCGCGAATCATCAGCTCGCGATTCAGGCGCTCCTGCTCGCTGAACCCGCTCGGATCGATCGCTTCGAAGCGCTTCAGAAACGCCTTCGCGTCTTCGAGCTCGGCGTATTGCGCCTTCTCGGAGACGTCGCTGACTTTGTCGTTGTAGCGCTTGTCGCCGAGGATCGAGGCGTACTCGGGAGAGGTGCGGAGCGTGTACTCCCACTGCTCATTGAGCAGATCGTTCAGCGCCTTGCGGCGCTTGTCGAGATCGGACGCGGAAAGCTCGGCGGCTTGCATCGTGCCGGTGAGAAGGAGAAGCGAAGAGAGGAGGAGCGTCAACGTCTTCTGCATGCGCGCAAGCATACGTGGACCGGCGGGGCGCAGTTTCAACATTGAGGTAACGAACGTAGGACAACCTCTCCAGGTTGTCCG
>DATKFO010000754.1:0-2544 GCA_035544355.1 Thermoanaerobaculia bacterium | reverse complement strand
TCGATCACGGTGATCGACAACGGTCGTGGTATTCCGGTCGATCTGCACAGCAGCGGGAAGTCAGCGGCCGAAGTCGCGCTCACGGTTCTCCACGCCGGCGGCAAGTTCGACAACGACAGCTACAAGGTTTCAGGCGGGCTGCATGGCGTCGGCGTGTCCGTGGTCAACGCGCTCTCCGAGCGTCTCGACCTGGAGATCTGGCGCAACGGACAGGTCTATCAACAAAGCTACGAGCGTGGGACGCCGAACGGTCCGCTCGAGGTCACCGGCACCACGCAGCGGCGTGGCACCAAGGTCACATTCAAGCCGGATGCGCAGATCTTCGAGACGACCGAGTACAGCTTCGACACGCTGGCCCAGCGCCTTCGTGAACTGGCTTTTCTGAACGGCGGCATCCTCATCACGATCGATGACGAGCGCGACGGCAAGAGCCATCGCTTTCAGTACGAGGGTGGCATCGTCTCGTTCGTGCAGCATCTGAACAAGAACAAGGCGGTTGTCAACGAGAAGCCGGTCTTCATGAAGGGCGATAAGGACGGCATCGACGCCGAGATCGCGCTCCAGTGGAACGACGCGTATTCGGAGTTGGTGTTCACGTTCGCGAATAACATCAACACGCACGAAGGCGGCACGCACCTGTCAGGGTTCCGCTCGGCGCTCACGCGGACGATCAACGCCTACGCGGTCAAGAACAACCTGGCGAAGGATCTGAAGGACGCCAGCATCAGCGGCGACGATATTCGCGAAGGACTGACTGGTGTGGTCAGCGTGAAGATCCCGCGGCCGCAGTTCGAAGGTCAGACGAAGACCAAGCTTGGTAACACCGAGGTCAAGGGCATCGTCGAAACGATCGTCAACGACAAACTCGGTCAGTTCCTCGAAGAGAACCCGGCAGTCGCGAAGCGCATTATCGGCAAGGCCGTCGATGCGGCACGAGCTCGCGAGGCGGCCCGCAAGGCGCGCGACCTGGTTCGGCGCAAGGGCGCGCTAGACGGCAGCAGTCTTCCAGGCAAACTCGCCGACTGCCAGGAACGCGATCCCGCGCAGAGCGAGATCTACATCGTCGAAGGCGAATCCGCCGGCGGCTCGGCCAAGCAGGGACGCGATCGACGGTTCCAGGCCATCCTGCCGATCAAGGGCAAGATCCTGAACGTCGAGAAGGCGCGCTTCGACAAGATGCTGAGCAGCGACGAGATCAAGACGATGATCGCGGCGCTCGGTTGCGGTATCGGCAGCGAGGATTTCGACGCGGACAAGGTCCGGTACCACCGGATCATCATCATGACCGACGCCGACGTCGATGGCTCCCACATCCGGACGCTGCTGCTGACGTTCTTCTATCGCCAGATGGGGCAACTCATCGACCGCGGGTACATCTACATCGCACAGCCGCCGCTCTTCCGCGCCAAGCGCGGACGAACCGAGACCTACATCAAGAACGAACAGGACCTCGAAGCGTTCCTCGTCCGGCGCGCCGTCGAATCGCGCGTCGTGAAGCTTCCCGACGGGACGGAGATGTTCGGCGAGACGCTCGAGCGCAATCTGCAGCAAGCCGAGTCCTACCGGAAGCTGTTGCAGCAAGTCACGCGGCGAGGGCATCCGCCGACGATCGTGTCAGCGCTGCTGGAGTTCGATGCTCGAGACAAATCGTTCTTCGAGCAGCGAGATCGCCTCGACATCATCGCGGCGCGGATGACCACGCCAACACGCACTGTCTCGGTGACCCGCGACGACGAGCACAACGTGTTCGCGCTCCACATCGAAGACCGTTCGCCTGGCTATCCGCGGCGTTACGAGATCGGCGTGGACTTCATCACGTCCGGCGAGTATCGAATCCTCGCGTCGGCGTATCGTGAGATCCAGGACATCAAGTTCCCGGTCGTCGCGACGACGAGCGAGACGCCCCGCGACGAGGAACCCGAGGAAGCTGAGGCTGCGCCGACCGCCGACGGCACTGAGACCGCGCCGGCCCCCGCGCAGGCGGCGACTCCTCGCTCCCGCAAGGAACCGGACACGACGCTTCACAACGTCGATGAGTTCGTCGAATTCTTTGTCGCAGCCGGCCGGAAAGGCATCGCCGTCAACCGCTACAAAGGTCTGGGTGAGATGAACCCGGACACGCTGTGGACGACGACGATGGATCCCGAGAATCGGACGCTGCTCCAGGTTCGCGCCGAGGATCACGCCGAGGCCGACCAGATGTTCACGACGTTGATGGGTGACCAGGTCGAGCCGCGCCGCAAGTTCATCGAAGACAACGCGCTCGACGTCAGAAACCTCGACGTGTAGCTTCGGCGCCTGCCTCGCGTCGGCCGCCGCGCAGATTCATGACCACACCGACCGCCAACCGCATCCCGATCAACATCGAAGACGAGATGAAGCGCTCGTACATGGATTACGCCATGAGCGTAATCATCGGGCGAGCGCTGCCCGACGTACGAGACGGCCTGAAGCCGGCACACCGCCGCGTCCTGTACGGCATGAAGGACATGGGCCTGTCGGCGACGCGCGGCTATCGCAAGTGCGCCAAGATCGTCGGCGAGG
>DATKFO010000753.1:0-5467 GCA_035544355.1 Thermoanaerobaculia bacterium | reverse complement strand
TGCAAAGAGCTTTGACCTGAAACGCGCACGGTCGCTGTCCAACCCGGATCTGGCTCCGCACCTCGAGTTCGTCGATCTTGGAGGACACGGTTATGCGAAGGTCCGATTGTCGGCCGAGGAGATGCGCACCGAGTTCGTCTGCATCCCGCGCCCCATTACGCGCAGCGAAAGACCGGACGGCGGGCCAATCAGGTATCGGGTATTACACACGGCTGCACTCTGGAAGAGCGGAGAGCGCCCGCATCTGAAGACATCGGTTCTCGAAGGAGACACGGGGCTGTCGATTTGACTGACCCACGGCGCTCCTTTTCGTGGCGACCGGATCGCAACCGAGAGCTGTAGGATGACTTGTGCGCGCCGATCGCGACCCTGGAACGCTGACGGAATCACGCCGCAGCGAGCACGGCGGTTCGAACTTCGTCCAGTGCTCCCAGCCAAGATCAGCGGTCCGCAGCGTAGGTTGGGCCAGCCTCCTTAAGGCCGTATCAAATTCCAATGCCAGTTTTCGAGAGAACCGAAGTTCGAACTTACGGGCTTAGCATCCCGCCTCCCATCCGTTGACACCGGGACGTCGTCCAAATCGAGCGGTTTGTCGAGGTGAAAGCTGCGTGTGTTGCTACGGATCGTGGCCGCACTATCGATCGTTTTGCCGCTTGCCGCGCCGGCGATGACGCAGTCGCTGCGCCGTCGGCCGCAACGCGGCGTCGTGACGTGAAGCATGGTGCCCATGACCACATCGGTCTCCTTACGGAAGCTTTTCATCCGCTGGATGTACTGCATCTCCACACCTTCTTCGGCCGCCAGCCGCTCGGCGTGAACCCGAAATCGCATCGCGGAACGGCTGTGCGAACTGCTTCGCGTAATCGAACAAGCGGATGTCCAGCGATCGAGCTCGGTGGCATCGCCTGGGGCTGACGATACCGCCGACCCTCTGCATCGGACGATTTTCTTGGTTTCGGGTAGGGAAACTGGCTGCTTTCGACACTCCGAATCAGATCCTCTGATGGCATCGAGAAAAACATTCGGGGCACCAGCCGCATCCGGCAGTGAGAGCGGTATCTCCTACGAGATCACGTACTTCGCACGCGAGGCACTGCGGATGCTCGCCCGTAGCCGGTCCGACGTCGTCAGCGTCACCATCGAGCATCCTGACGTTGAGCCGCTCGACGATGTCGTCGTTCGCTATCAACCACCCGGACTCCGCCTGAGCCTCGAACTTTTCGACGCCGACTTCCGACAGGTGAAAGCAGCCGGCAAACCGGACGACGTACTCGACTCCGCCGACTTGATTAACCCGGATTCATGGTTGGCAACGAAAAGGTTGCACACACCCTTCTTGAAGCGTGTTGCTGATCGATGGCGTGAGTTTCGTGCGGACCGGACCCGGGCCTGCCTTACCCTCGCGACGACGCGTCACTGGCAGCGTGACGACCCGATCGGCGCGCATTTCCTCGATTCCGACTTCCGCGTTTCGCCGCGAGTCTTCAGCGACCGAAAGGCGCAGGCGCTCCTTCGAGCCTGGCAAGAATGCGCGGAGCTCACGTTCGAGGAGTTCCCGACATTCGTCACCTCGCTACGGTTCGAGACGAAAACACCTGCGATTCAACAGCTGGCGGACGATGTCGCACAACTCGCCGACGTTCTCCGCATCGAGCCTGTTCGCGACGTGGCGGCCATTGTCGAAATGTTCCGCCGGATCTTCCGTAGCGAGCGGCGCGAACTCGACCGCGATACTCTCGCTTCGCTGCTCAGCGTCCGGATCGGCATGCTCGTGGAAAGCATCCGGGTGACGAAAACCCGTCCGCTGCGCGCGTATTGCGGCCCGTCACAGGCGATGCCGGTCGATGTCGGCGCGGTGTGGGGATTTCAGAACGGAGGCTTCGCCGGAATCATCCACGGCGCGTCGCCGTCTGATGTCTCCGAGACACTCAGAGGCGCCAGCGAGTTGCTGCAGGAGGTACGCAGTGGTTTCGGGCGCGCCTGGCGTCAAGTAGAAGGCTTTCATGGGCAGGCGGCCATGGACGATCTCCTGTCGAGGCTCGGCAACACGGAGGCACACGGACTGGTCGTCAGCCCCACCGATGTGCAGCCCGAAACGCTGCGGACATTGCGCGAGCTGGCCGTGCGTTTACGCGAGGCCGGCCATGCGATCGTCATCGTCGCGGCTCCCGCCGTGGCGGAGCCCGTTCGTGCGGCGCTCGCGCACGCGCAGATCGAGTGCGAACTGCTACGTGTTCCTCCTGGCCAGCTTCCGGATGCTGCAGCCGACGGCGCGCAATCGCTATCGCTCCTAAAAACAAGCAAACGCGATGAGTTGCTCGCTCTCAGCGCGACGAAGATCGCTACGCTGCTCGCACACGCAGCGGGCCACAACGCGGTTGCCGTCCGCCATGCCGCGCTTGCGCTCGCGTCCTCTTCAGACGCGTGGCTCGATCGCTGGCTCGACCTGCAGATGCTCGAGAGCACCGATCTGCTCACCGCATGCAGCAATCCCGATCCACGCTTCGATTCCTATGTAGATGACGTGGCGCTTGCGCTGATACGCCTCACGAAGCGCGCGCCGTCGCGCCAAGCCGAGGTGCTCGCGGGCCTGGCCGAACTAGAGCGAATCGCGAGCGAGTCGGTGTGCAACGCGGTGCGTGTTTGGAGTGACGGAAGATTGTCCACATTTCAGCAGGCCCCGCCGGGCGTGCAACTCCTGCTGCTACGCGCCGGCCTGGATGCCGATCTGCTCTGGCCTTCGCCGGTGCATGACCACCGCGTCGTCCAATGCGTTCCTCCCTCGGCCGCACGTCTGGAGTCACTCCTCGCGCGCCCGGCGGCCGAGCGCGCGGCCGTCGGCCTCTGCACCGCCGATGAGTGGTTGGCGATCCTCGATGATCCTGATACCTGCGAAACGGTAATCGACCGCCGCTACTCACGGCCGCTACCTCACATTCGACCGTACAGGGACCTCCGATGATTGCCGACTGGTTCTTAACGCGCTGCGTGGCTGCCGAGCCTGAGCAAGCGAAGGAGTTTCTGCGTATTCTGGAGTGCTTGACGAGCGTCGACGCGAGCTTGCGTGTGATCGCTCTTGGCGAGTTGTCGCACGTCGACGAATGGATGCAGGCTTACGCACTGCCGAAGGTGCTCGCCGCTGCCTGCCGGACATCCGCGTTCGAAGAGAAGGCGTTGCATCGATACCTCACGGCCACACTCGGAGAGCGCGATTCGGGCGAGCTGCTGATGGAGATCGCGTATGTTGCGATTGAAGGCGCGTCGCCGCGAGAGCTGGCCGGCAGCATCAACCGCCTCTTCGCCAAGCCGAACGTCATTCCGGGAGGCGCGTCATCCAGGCCTTACCTCGACGTGCGCGAGTTCGTGCCGGAGCTGACGGCGCTCGCGGCGACGCGCGTGGCACTTACGCGCATGCCGATGCTGAGCGAGGAAATCCGCCGCGACGACAACGAACTGGAAAAGCTCGTGCGTCGCGCGCTCGCGCACGAGCTAGGGCGGCTGGCATTCCTCGAAGCCGTACGGATCGCGCACGTGTCCGGCATCGAAGGCAGTGAGTCGCTTTCCCGCCGCATCCAACAGCATGCCGACTTTCTGCTGCAGCCGGATCTCGTCCTTTCCTGGATTGCGCTCAACCTGTGCGGTGACTCGGGCGGCGATGGATTCTCTGCCGCCGACCTGATCATCGAGTCCGTGGCGCTTCGTCACTTCGATCTCTTGGAGCGCCAGCGCGTCCCGATACGCAGAGACCTGCCGTTCTTTCGTTTCTTCCGCAACATCAAAGACAAAGCACCACTGGCCACGGTGATCTGGCAGCTGGCGCTCTGGACAGTCGCCTCGGAGCTCGATCCGGCGCTTACAGCGGACCTACTGCAGGGGCTGTGGACCGCGCCGCGCGAAATGCCATCGGAGATCGTGGTCGCCAGTCCAGCTGACGGCGCGGCGCGCCTGCGTTGGAAAGAACGTCTGCAGAATCTCGCCGAGTGGAAGCACGGAAAAGTGGGCCTCAACGTACCGCGCAAACCGCACGTCACCCTCGGCACGCACGCTTGGCTCTTTGCTTCGCCATGGTTGCCGATCAACCGCAACAACCAGGAACGGAAGGTCGAAAAAAACCGATATCCCTATCTCAGATCGCTGATTCCAATGTTCCGGCTGTTCGTGTGCACGCATATCGCCGCCCGCCTGCTAAGACACGAGATGACCGAGGACGCCGCAACGTCGCTCGCGGCGCTCGTGGTGCATACGTACGACGTTCTCGAAGGATTCGAGCTGTCGCAGGAAGAACTGAAGAAGCGAAAGCCGGGCGATTGGGTGACCACCGTCGAAATCAATAACGAGCTGTACGCACTGGCGCTGTTTACCAAACGGCAGATTGCCGAAGCGTCGAACGGGCAGAGCATTCACAGCCGGCCCGAACGTTTCGTGTCGCTCCTCGAACGTGATGCTAAGAGCCGGGACGAACGCCTCTTTCAAACCGAGGTGCTGCCGGGCGTGCTGGCGTCGTTCGTCGCCGACGCCTACCCGACCGCGGTGCGCGGAACGGGTGGCCTGCGCTGGCTTGAGTACGTGCCCCAGATCCACGCCAGTGTCCTCGCGTCCAACATCACCAAGAACCGCCTTGAGGCACAGCTCTTGGTCCGCTTTTTGTCGTCGGCAGACGTGTCCTTGGACGATTGGCGGACCACGAGTTCTTCGCAGACCGCGTACTGGAACATGCGGTTCGAACGAATGCTCCTCACACGCACCTTCGCCGCGACCGATTGGTACCGTCCTGACTGGCCGGAGCCGGATGAGGAAAAGGACAAGTCCCTTCTGGCGCGCACGATTCAGCGCTTCTCGGCATCGTTCGACAATGACGGAAGCGTGCCCGAGGAAGAGATCGAGAGGTGGCGCAAACACTTCACGGACATGCTGTCGGCGATCAACGAGCCTCGCGCTCTCGACCGCTTCATGCGCCTGCGGATTCGCGAGATCCTCGTCGATCGCGATCTCGATCGGCGCTCACCAAAGTCGCTGCGGCTTACGCTTCTTCTTTTGCTCCTGGAATTCGGCTGTGAGTACGACCTCGAGCGGCTTTGCGATGAGTTGTTCGCGCCAGAGTACCGCAGCCATTCCGAAAAGCCGTTACGGCAAGCACTGATCGCGTTCCTCATCCGCGACGTCGAAGCACCTGCCCAACGCGACGGCGTGTCGCCGGCGCGCGATCCGGCTCTGGTGATCCGGGAACAGTTGCGGCACACCGTAGCTCGCGACGCTTTGCGCCGGATCGCGATGATAGTCACCACGCAGCCGAATTACGGTGCGGCGCGACAGGATTTGCTGGACTCCGCACAACGGTCGGACGAACAGAAGACGCCGCATCTCTTCCGCCAGACGGCGGAGCTGGAAGGGGATCGTGGTGAGTTGCGACTGCCACCACCGCCGGAGGGAGTCATCCGCCAGATCCGATCCGTGAGCTACGACGGCA
>DATKFO010000752.1:0-2236 GCA_035544355.1 Thermoanaerobaculia bacterium | reverse complement strand
GGGCGGCACGAAAGTGAATGGTCAATACGTTGACGTCTTGATGGACGACGTCACCGACGATTACGCGAAGGCGATGCGCATGCAGGTGGTACGCGGACGCTGGTTCAGCAGCGCGGATGATGCCGCGCCATTCCGCGCCGGCGTCGTCGATGAGAACGCAGCAAAGAAAGTGTTCGGCGATCAGGATCCGATCGGCAAAAAGATCGACGTCGGCGAGGACACGGGCGAGATCCGGATCGTCGGCGTCGTTCGCGAATATCGAAAGGACGGCGAGACGATGAGCGCGTCGTCGATGCTGTTCCGCCGCCTCGCGCCCGATCACAAGTTCGGCGGCCTGATGCGCAACATCGTCGTGCGCGTGCGTCCCGGCACGCCCGCGGACTTCGAGCAGACGCTCGTCGATCGCCTGCAGGCCGTCGCACCCGACATGTCGTTCCGCGTGCGCCACATGGATCAGATGCGCCGCGACTTCAACAGTTTCCGCCTCGCCCCGATCATCCTCGGCGCAATCGTCGCCGCGTTCCTGATCTCGATGGTCGCGCTCGGACTCACCGGCGTGCTCTGGCAAAACGTGACGCGGCGAACACGCGAGATCGGATTGCGCCGCGCAGTCGGCGCCGCGGGCTCCGCCGTGCACCGGCAAATCCTTGCGGAAGTCGTGCTGCTCGCAACCTTCGCGCTCATCGTCGGCAGCATCGTCGTGCTGCAACTGCCGCTGCTCGGCGCATTCACGCTCGTCACGCCCGCATCATTCACCGCGGGCTTCCTCGGCGCGCTTGCGACGATTTACGGCCTCACGGTACTTTGCGGTCTGTATCCGAGCTGGCTCGCATCGCGGCTGCAGCCGGCGGATGCGCTTCGATACGAATGATTCTGATCGTCGATGACGACGCGTCCGTGACGGCGTCGCTCGCGCTGCTGCTCAAGCAGCACGGGCATCGCGCGGTGATCGCGCATTCACCCGCGGAGGCGATCGCTCGCGTTGCCGACGAGCGGCCGCGGCTCGTCATTCAGGACATGAACTTCACGCGCCGCACGACGGGCGAGGAAGGGCTCGACCTGCTCGCGAAAATCCGTGCGTCCGATCCCGCGGTGCCGGTGATTCTGCTCACCGCGTGGGGCTCGATCGATCTCGCCGTCGAAGGGATGAAGCGCGGCGCGAACGATTTCCTGACGAAGCCGTGGTCGAACGCGCATCTCGTGCAATCGATCGAGACCGCGCTCGGACTCGCGGAATCGCGCGCGAAAGAAACCGATGCGACGTCGCGCGCGGAGCTCGACGAGCGCTACGACTTCTCGAACATCATCGGCAGCGATCCGCAGCTCGTCCGCGTCCTCGGCATGATCGGCCGCGTCGCGGCGACCGACGCGTCGGTGCTCATCACCGGCGAGAGCGGCACCGGCAAGGAGCTCGTCGCCGAAGCCGTGCATCGCAACAGCCGCCGCCGCAACGCAGCATTCGTGAAAGTGAACCTCGGCGGCATCTCCGCGACGCTCTTCGAAAGCGAGATGTTCGGCCACGTGCGCGGCGCGTTCACCGACGCGCGTCAGGATCGCAAGGGCCGTTTCGAAATCGCGGACGGCGGCACGATTTTCCTCGACGAGATCGGCGAGCTCGATTCCGGATCGCAAGTGAAATTGCTGCGCGTGCTGCAGGACCGCACGTACGAAGTCCTCGGATCGAGCCGTTCCCGCACAGTCGACGTGCGCATCGTGTCGGCAACGAATCGCGTGCTGCACGAGCTCGTCGCACGCGGCGAATTCCGCGAAGACCTGCTGTATCGCCTGAACCTCATCACGATCGAATTGCCACCGCTGCGCGATCGCCCGAGCGACATCCCGCGCCTCGCATCGCATTTCGTGCGGCTCGCCGCATCCGCGCACGGCGTCGACGCACCAACGCTCACGCAACGCGCGATCGATTGGCTGAAAACGCAAACGTGGCCGGGCAACATCCGCCAGCTGCGCCAGATCCTCGAGCGCGCAGTACTGATCCGCGGCGGCGCCGAGCTCGATGTCGATGACTTGTTCGCCGTGCGCGACGCCGCCGCACGCGCGCCGCGCGAAGACGCGCTCCCCGCCGCGGGCACGATGACTCTCGACGAGATCGAGCGCGGCATGATCGTGAAATGCATGAAGCACTACGACGGCAATCTCTCGCGCGTCGCGGAAGCGCTCGGATTGAGCCGCGCGGCGTTGTACCGGCGGCTGGAGAAGTATGAAATTGTCTAGGAGT
>DATKFO010000751.1:0-2985 GCA_035544355.1 Thermoanaerobaculia bacterium | reverse complement strand
GCAGCCGAGCTCCATTGCGAGCGGATGCGCGAGCGCGCGAATCGCGCGTCGCATCCACGTTCGCGTGAAGAAGCGCGCGCGAAAGCGCTCGCCGTTGTATTGACGAAGAATGCGGCGATCGCCGTGCTCGAGATACGCGGCGACAACATCCGCCGCGAACGATGAGAGTCGCATTGCCGCATCGAGTCCGCCCGCTGTGAGCGGTGAGACCGCGCCCGCCGCGTCGCCCACGAGCAGCGCACGTTCATTTGCGATCTTCTGCAGAATCCCGCCGACGGGAATCAATCCGCCGCGCCGCTCGATCGGTTTGCCGATCGCGAACGGCAGCGATTCGCGAAACGCGTCGAGTGCGGCCGCGGGATCGAAGCGATCGCGATAGCCGGCGACGCCGACGTGCGCTTCCTCGCCGTCGTTCGCGACCCACGCGATGTAGCCGGGCGCGAGGCGCGGATCGAGAAAGCAATGCAGCGCGGGACGCGCGTCGATCGGCGGCACGATGTCTTCGAGTCCGACGAGCATCTCGCGATTGCGATCGAGATTCGCCGCGCGCGCGACGGTGGAGCGCGCGCCGTCCGCGCCGATCACGAACCGTGCGCGAATCGTTTCGGTTTTGCGATTGTGCTCGATCGTCAGCGTGTCGCCGTCGCATGCGACGAGCTTCGCCGACGGCATCCACGTCACGCCGGCGCGCGCGCATTGATCGAGCAGGTAGAGATAGATCCAGTTCATGCGGCCGATGCGGAACTCGTCGTGATCGGCGGCGAGCCGCAGCGCGCGGCGTGCGGGTGAATACAGCACCACGTCGCGGATCGCGCGGCCGAGCTGTTCGTCCGGCAGCGGAAAGTCTTCCCACGTTTTGCGCACGAAGATGCCGGTGGTGTGGATCGACTGCACGAGCGACGGTTTGCGATCGAAGAGGAGGACGCGGAGTCCGCGCGAGGCAAGCAGTCGCGCGCACTGCAGGCCGGCGAGTCCCGAGCCGGCGACGGCAACGTCGTAGGTCATGGTAAGTACTTTATAACACAAAGTACTATGGATTCTTCCGGCCCGTCGTCAACTTCGAGCGGACTTCGCGCACGACGCGCGCGGCGAGCGGCGTCTTTTCGACGAACTCAGCCACGGCGCGGCGATCGTGTTTCGACAACGCGCGCAGCGCCCACGACATCGCCTTCACGACCAGGTCGTCGCGATCGTCCGCGAGCAGGCGACAGATCGCGAGCGTGCGCTTCGCATCCGCGGTCGCGATCGTCGAAACGAGCGCAGCGCGGCGCCACCAACGATCGTGCGAACGCGCCCAGCGCGCGACGACGTCGTCGTTGATCGCACCTTCGCGCCACGCGGGTCCGGCGAGAAACACGCCGAACAAGTCGACGTCGCTCCACGACGCGAGCGTGCCGGCGAGGCGCTTCAGCATGCGCTCGTTCAGCAGTGGCGCAGTGCCAGGATGTTTGAAGATCAACTCGTACGCGATGAAGCGATGTTCGGGCATCAGCTCCAGCGCGAGCGCGATCACATCGCGCGGAGCAGCGCCGCGCAGTCGTTTGGAGAATTCGCAGCGAATTGCGCGAAGCGGAACCGCAGATCGATCGGAGAGTGCGCTGACGCGAGAGGCGATTTCGTCGGCGAGGGTCATGACGTAGGACAGGCTTCAGCCTGTCGATCAGACGGGACAGGCTGAAGCCTGTCCTACGTTACTCGTGCTTCGAAAAAATCAAACTCGCGTTCGTGCCGCCGAAGCCGAACGAGTTCGAGAGCACGTGCGTCACGCTCTTCTCGCGCGCCACATTCGGCACGTAATCGAGATCGCAGTCCGGATCGGGCGTCTCGTAGTTGATCGTCGGCGGGAGGATGCCGGTCTCGACGACTTTCGCCGCGATGGCCGACTCGAGCCCGCCGGCGGCGCCGAGGAGGTGGCCGGTCATTGATTTTGTGGAGCTGACGGCGAGCTTGTATGCGGCGTCGCCGAATGCGGTCTTGATCGCGATGGTCTCGACCTTGTCGCCGATCGGCGTCGACGTGCCGTGCGCGTTGATGTAATCGATCGCGCTCGGATCGAGGCCGGCATCTTTCAGCGCGCGCCTCATCACACGCGCCATGCCGTCGCCGTCATCCGACGGAGATGTGATGTGGTGTGCGTCGCTCGACATGCCGTAGCCGGTGATCTCGCAGTAAATCCGCGCGCCGCGCGCCAGTGCGTGTTCGCGCTCTTCGAGCACGACGATGCCGGCGCCTTCGCCCATCACGAAGCCGTCGCGATTCAGATCCCACGGACGCGATGCGCGTTCGGGCTCGTCGTTGCGCGTCGACAACGCGCGCATCGCCGAGAATCCGCCGACCGCGAGCGGCGAGACGACGGCTTCCGATCCGCCGGCGAACATCACGTCCGCATCGCCGTAGCGAATGATGCGGCTCGCGTCGCCAATCGCGTGCGCGCCGGACGCACAGGCCGTCGCCGGCGCAGAGCTCGGACCCTTGGCGGAGAAGCGAATCGACACGTGGCCCGCCGCGAGGTTCACGATCAGGCCGGGGATGAAGAACGGCGAGATGCGCGACGGACCGCGCTCCATCAATTTCGTGTGCATCTCTTCGATGAGCGGCAGTCCGCCGATGCCCGATCCGATGATGACGCCGACGCGATCGGGATCTTCGGCCTTCGGATCGAAGCGCGCGTCATCGACGGCCATCTGCGTCGCCGCGATGGCGAAGTGGATGAACGTATCCGACTTCTTGATCTCTTTCTTCTCGATCCAGTTGGCGGGATCGAAGCCGCGGACCTCCCCGGCGATCTTGGCGGTGAACTGGGTGGTGTCGAACTTGGTGATGCGGTCGACGCCGGAGCGGCCCTCGATCAGCCCCTGCCAGGTGGCCTCGTTGCCGATGCCGAGGGGGGAGATCATGCCGATGCCGGTGACGACGACTCGTCGCTTTTCCAAAACGCTCTCCAGAAAACAGGAATGGCCAGTTCAGGTCGTGCTCGACACGGTG
>DATKFO010000750.1:0-3769 GCA_035544355.1 Thermoanaerobaculia bacterium | reverse complement strand
GATCCCCTGCAAATGCACGAGACGCGCTCCGTCGGCAGGGGATCCTTCGCGCCCTCCCGCCGCCCGCTCAGGATGACACTTGTTCCCTAGTTCCCGTTGCTCGACGCCGTCGTCGTCGACGGTGCCGCGATCTTCCACGTCAAATCAGACACGGTGTACACATTCAAACTTCCGCTGATCGTCGAGCCGTTCATCAGATAGAGATAGATGACACCGCTCACCGCGTGACGCCAGAGGATGTCGGCCTTGCCGTCTCCGTTGTAATCGCCGGTTCCGGAGATGCGCCAGTTCGTGTCGGGGGAAGCGTAGATGCCGTAGCCCGAGGACACGGTCGTGCCGTTCATCTTGTCGACCCACAGCGTGCCGTTCGCGTTGTTGCGCCACAGCAGATCGTCTTTTCCGTCGCCGTCGAAATCGGCCGCGGAGACGATCTCCCACGATTGATTCGGCTCGGTGTGCACGAGCGCCATCGCGGTGATCGCGAGTCCGTTCATCAGGTAGACGTAGACCTGTCCGTTCGACGAGTTGCGCCAGACCAGATCGTCCTTGTTGTCGCCGTTGACGTCGCCGACTGCGACGATCTGCCAGCTCGCGCTCGGCTCGGTGTGGATGACGCCGGAGCTCGTGATGGCTGCGCCGTTCATCAGCATTCCGTACACCGCACCGCTCGAGGTGTTGCGCCAGATCAGATCTGCTTTGCCGTCGCCGTTCAGATCGCCCGTGTCGAGCAGTTTCCACGCGAGATCGGGCTCGGAGTGCACGAGCTGGCTCGCGGTGATCGTCGCGCCGTTCATCGTGTAGAGGTACACGGTGCCGGTCGCGAAGTTGCGCCAGAGGATGTCGCTCTTGCCGTCGCCGGTGAGATCGGCGGCGGTGATGATCTTCCAGTTCGTGTCAGGAACCTGGTAGATCCCGACGCTGCTGGTGATCGAGGCGCCGTTCATCTTGTACATCCACGTGCTGCCGCTCGTCGTGTTGCGGAAGAGGATGTCGCTCTTGCCGTCGCCGTCGAGATCCTGCGGCGCGGGTGCGGCCGGCGGCGCGACCGACTGCCGCCAGTTCGCGATGTACTGCGCGTTGTTGTTCAGCGCGCGGACGTTGTCCGCGGAGTTCGGAGCTGTGTAGATCACCCCCAGCGGACGTCCGAAGATCAGAATGTCCGGAGTGGAGAAGTACTGGATGCGCGGGCATCCTTGCGGGCAGCTGTACGCCATGATGTCGCGGAACTGCTGCTGCGTGTCCTGATATCCGTATGCGTAGCTGTACGACGCCTGGCCGCCGGCGTTCGCGCGATCGTGGTTGAGTCCGAAGTTGTGGCCGAGCTCGTGCGGGAACGACAGATTGTCGACCGCGCAGCTATAGAGCACGACGTTGAATGCGCTCGACGCGAACGTGCTCGGTGTGACCATCAGATAGCCGATGCCGCAGAACGCGTCGGTCGGGTTCAGCACGAGCAGCGACACGGCGTCGGCACCGACGGTATCGCGATAGGTGTGCACTTCGTCCATGTATCCGTCGCCTTGCGTCGCCAGCCGCGAGAGCGTCGTGCCGAATGATGCGGTCGTGTCGTCGTACGAGGTTTCGAGCGTGCCGGCGAGACGCAGGCGCGAGGTCACGCCGCTGTTCGCGTATGCAGTGTTCGAGGCGGTGATGGAGCTCGTGGCGAGCGTCTGCATCGCCGACGTGCCGCCGTAGAACGCGCGCAACACAGCGGTGTAGACCACGAGCACGTCCCACGTTCCCGCAGCGTCTTCACCAACAACCGGATTTTCGGACGATCCGCCGCGGAGCGCAGGCAACGGCTCGAGCTCGTTCGGAAACGATTTCGCATCGACTTCCGCCGCTTCATGCACGCCGAATGATGTCGGACGAATGTCGTAGCGCTTGCCGTTCGTCGTCACGAAGACCGACATGCTGTCGTCCTTCACGGCGATCGTCACGATGCTCGACGGATCGCCTTCGACCTTGCCGCGCCAGCTGATGACGTCGACCGCGTTGCGCTCGACGGAGTCGAGCGCGACCGGAAGCCAGACGTCATTGAACATCTGGATCGAGATCGTCTGCTCGACGCGCGTGGCGTCGCCGCGATTCAGTTCGGGCGCAACCAGCGCATCGAACGAAGGCTCGACGAAGCGCGAGCGCACTGCACCGGCGCGTGGTTTCGCGTCAGCGCTCACGAATGCATCGCGCAGAAGTGGAAGACGCTCGGCGAAAAGCGGCATCGTGCAAAGAAGCACAAGAAGAACAGCAACTCCGATACGGCGGTTGGCCATCAGGGGCTCCTCGGTTGGAAACGGTTCGGGACGCTTACTTCAGTGTAGTGCTGTCAACGTCCAAATCGTTTCACCCGATTCCGCCCTAGAACGTCGTGGTGACGCCCATCACCACATTCGTGCTGCGCGATCCGCGGTCGATGGCCGCATCGAATCGCGTCTTTCCGCCGAAGCCGATGCCTGCGGTCACGTGATTCTCCGCTTCGTTGATGATGCCGGCCGCAATCGTGAACGGCGGCGGCGCGTCGAGGCCGTTGAGTGAAGTGAGCGCGTGCGCCGGATCGCGCCACCATCCCGTCCGCATTGCGACGTTGCCGATGCGATATTCAGCGCCCGCGTGCAACTCGGTTGCGTCTTCGTATCCGAGCTCGGCGCCTTGCGGAAAGAGATCGCGACGCGAATGCACCATCTCGCTGTACGCGACGCGCACGACGTCCGCTGCGAGCGTGAGTTGCGGCAGCACGTCGATCGCGACATTGCCGCGCAACGTCGAGGGCGTGCGGAACTCGATCGGCCGCACGAAGTCCGGCGCGAACGTGCGCGTGCCGGCGAATGCGCCGCCCGAGGCGTACGACGCGCCGATGCGCGCGTTCTTTGAGAGCTTCCACGTCGCGCCGGCGGAGTACGTCGTGTCGCTGTCGTTCGTCGTTTCATCCACGCCGGCGGGTGCCGCAACGACCAGGTTCGAGAACACGAACGCCGATTTTTGGTGAAAGCGCTCGTAGCGCACCGACGCGCCGATCGCGAGCGGACCGCGCGACCACGCCGTCGTGACGCCGTAGCGCTGCAGCCGCAGCGAGGTGTCGAGCGGATACGTGACCGGCGTGGGGAAGTAGACCGCAGGGCCGCACGGCGTCGCGGAGAGGCGCGCGTTGCACAGGAAGAACACCGACGCCTGCGAGGACTTGTTGAACGCGGACGCCGTCGAGTGCTCGACGTTCATCGGCTCTTCGTAGAAGAACGCCCACGTCGTGTGCGGCATCGGCACGATGAGCGATGCGCTGCTGACGCCGTTCGTCGTCGAGTCGATGCCGGTCGTGTTGAGCGACGCGTCGCTGAAGTAGCGGCCTTCGATCGTGCGCCGCCGGCTCTCGAGCGCGAACGATCGCTTCGCGCCCGCGATATCCGCGGGATTCGCCTTGCCGGTGCTTCCCATCGCGAGAGCGCGTGCGCCCGCGTTCTCGAACGTGAGCCGCACGCCCGCGAGACTTTCGATTTCCTGTGCGTGAGTGGCGAGGGGGATGAGGAGCAGCGCGACGGCGAGGATTCGGGGTCTCATGCCGTTACGACGAGCAGCCGAAAAGAAGAGTTACGTCGGCGCCATCATCCCGTACGCGGTCGAGCTTCCCGGCGCGGTCGCCCACGGCGACTCCGCCGCCCACTTCAGCAGATCCTCCGAGCAAAGGGGTGGGCTCATGAAGTAGCCCTGCGCCATGTCGCAGCCGAGTTGTTTGAGAATCTCCCACGACTCCGCGCTCTCGACGCCTTCCGCGATG
>DATKFO010000749.1:0-7658 GCA_035544355.1 Thermoanaerobaculia bacterium | reverse complement strand
GCGATGTTTCTTTCGCCGTCGACAAGGGCGAAGCCTTCGGCATCATCGGCCGCAACGGCTCGGGCAAGTCGACGCTCCTCAAACTCATCTCGGGAATCCTCAAGCCGACCACGGGCAGCGTGAAAGTCAATGGCCGCGTCGCCGCGCTGATCGAGCTCGGCGCCGGATTCCATCCCGAGATCACAGGCCGCGAGAACATCTACATCAACGGCATCATGCTCGGTCTCTCGAAGCGCGAGATCGAGGCGCGCTTCGATCAGATCGTCGCCTTTTCAGGAATCCCCGAGTTCATCGACCAGCCGGTGAAGACGTACTCGTCGGGGATGTACGTGCGGCTTGGATTCGCCGTCGCCGTGCACGTCGATCCCGACGTGCTGCTGATCGACGAAGTGCTCTCCGTCGGCGACGAAGAGTTCTCCGCGAAATGCATCGCGAAGATTCAGGAGATGAAGTACCGCGGCGTGACGCTGCTCTTCGTCACGCACCAGCTCGATCAGGTGCGCAACCTCTGCGATCGCGCAGTGTGGCTCGATCGCGGCGAGCCGCAGACGATCGGCGATCCCGTGCGCGTCGTCGATGCGTATCTGCAGAACGTCGCCGGCACGACGCCCGCCGAGCCGCCCAAAGCCGAAGAACAAACAGAAGAGAAAGAAGAAAAGCCGAAGGACCCGCTCGAAGAAGAGCGCTGGGGCTCCGGCGAGATCCTTTTGCGACGCGTGTCGCTCGTCGACCACCGCGATCGCGAGCTCGTCGCGCTCGGCGCGGGAACGTCGGTCGCGATCGACATCGACGTCGACGCGCGCGTCATGCAGGAAGACTTCGTGTTCGGCATCGGCATCTATCACGCCGACGGCACGTGCGTGTACGGCACGAACACCGATCTCGAAGGTTTCGTCTCGAAAAAAATCGAAGGCCCCGCGCGCGTGAAGTTCGTCATGCCGTCGCTCGACCTCGTCGCCGGCTCCTATCGCGTCGACGCCGCCGTGCATACGCGCAACGGCCGCGCATTCGACTATCGCCGCGGCGTGCTGCGCTTCGTCGTCGGCTCGCGCGTCCACGACATCGGCGTCTATCGCCCGAAGCACGAGTGGCGTTTCGAAGGCGCGCTCGAAGTCACGCACATCGATCCGATGAAACGGAACGTGCCGCCGGAGATCGCCGAGGCGCTGAAGGAAACACAGAAGAAGAAGTGATGTGGTTACAATCCCCGCGCAACGGGAGGTAACAACATGCTCGGTTCCGGGTTTCTCCTCGTCTTTCTCATCATCTTCGGCATCTATCTGCTGTCGTCGATCAAGATCCTTCCGGAGTACGAGCGCGGCGTCATCTTCCGCCTCGGACGCCTGTTGCCCGAGGCCAAGGGGCCGGGCATCTTTCTCGTGTTTGCGCCCATCGATCGCATGGTGCGCGTATCGCTCCGGCAGGAAGCGTTCGAAGTGCCGCCGCAGGACATCATCACGCGCGACAACGTGACGCTGAAGGTCAACGCGGTCGTGTTTCTCCGCGTGGTCGAGCCGCGCCGCGCGGTCGTCGAGGTGTTCGACTACCGCTACCAGACCTCGCAATTCGCGCAGACGACGCTTCGCTCGGTCCTCGGCGAGGTCGAGCTCGACGATCTGCTCGCGCACCGCGACAAGCTCAACGCCAGCATCCAGAACATCCTCGACAAGCACACCGAGCCCTGGGGCGTGAAGGTCGCGGACGTCGCGGTCAAGCAGGTCGACCTCCCTGAGTCGATGTTGCGCGCGATGGCCAAGCAGGCGGAGGCGGAGCGCGAGAAGCGCGCGAAGCTGATTCACGCCGAGGGTGAGTTCGCGGCTTCGCAGCGCCTCGCGGATGCGGCGCAGGTCCTGGCGACGCAGCCGGCCACGCTCCAGCTGCGTTACCTGCAGACGCTCACGGAGATCGGCGTCGAGAAGAACACGACCATCGTGTTCCCGCTGCCGATCGACATCATCGCGGGCCTGGCCAAGTCGCTGAACAAAGAGTGAGCGAGATCGTGATGCTCGAGGCCGCGCTGTTTCAGCTACGCGCGGCCCTCGACGCTGCTGCCGATGACGACACCGCGCAGCAGATGCGCCTCGGCGCGAGCGTGCTCGCAGGCGCGATCGCGTCCGCGCACGACGGCATCAACGCCGCGCGCGTGAACGACATCGATTTCGCGCTCTCGGATCTCGTCGCGATGGCGGAAGGATTGAGCGCGGCGGTCGCGGAATCGGTCGCGCCGCCGCTGCAAATGCTGCGCGACGACGTCGATCGCCTGCGCGCCGCAACCGCGCTTGCGCCGGAGATCGTCAACGCGATCCGCGCATTTCAAATGAAGTTGAAGTCGCGCCGCGCGGCGATCGAGCGAAGCACATTTCGCGAAGCCGGCGCGCCGGCGGAGGAGTTGCCGCATTCGCCCGCGTCGTTGCGTGCGGAAGCGCTCCCGCTGCGCGCGTCGCTCGCTGCTGCGGGCTTCGCGACTCCGTCGCTCGACGCATTCATCGATGATCCGGAGTCGCTGCGCTTTCACTCGCTTGGCGAGATCTACGACGAGCTGGAAGTGATGTTGTAGAAGCTGCCACGTAGGGCCGCCTCTTAGGCGGCTTGGGCCGGCTGAGACCGGCCCTACGTGCTACGCCGCGTCGGCCAGCATCCGATCCACGGCGCAGATTAAATCCGACTCGACCTCCGCGCGGCACAGCGCATAACGATCGCCGCGCTTCTTCGGATAGAGCCGCGGCAAGTTCGTGAGCACGAGCACCGGCGGGCGCGGCTTCATGTGATCGAGCACGCGCATCACATTCACTTCATCGAACGCCGGCAGATCGACCACAACCGCCTCGGGCACGCACGCGCTCGTCGCATCGGACGCGTGTTCCGCGGTCGTCTTCGTCACGAGATAGCCGCCCTGCGTCAGCAGCATCGCCGCGCGCGACGGCTGCGCGGCAACGGTCACGAGCAAAACATGGGGATCGAGATTCATCACGAGGCCTTTCGCGGTGTTTGCCGGATCCAGAAACGAATGCGACGGAGGATCT
The DNA here is from genome assembly GCA_035544355.1 of Thermoanaerobaculia bacterium. Taxonomy (GTDB): domain Bacteria; phylum Acidobacteriota; class Thermoanaerobaculia; order Gp7-AA8; family Gp7-AA8; genus DATKFO01. Next base: position 4,635 of record DATKFO010000749.1, on the reverse strand, counting down.
GCGCGGTGTCGTCGGACTTGCAGACGAAGCCGTCGACGCCGAGCTGCTCGGTGAGCTCGGACAGCTCGCGGCGCGAGCGTCCCGAGAACAACACGATGCGCGCGTCGCCCGTCATCGATTTCCGTCGCGTGACTTCGAGCATCGCTTCGCCGCGCATCGCAGGCATCTGCAGATCGAGCAGCACGACGTCGGGTTGCTCGCGGCGCAGCAGGAGCGGCACTTCGAACGGCGAGCTCGTGCCGAACACCGAAATGCCTTCGGTCTCGAGCAGCATCGACATCCCCTGCACGATCGTCTCATCGTCGTCGACGATGAGGACCTTTCCGTTCACGACAGCACCTCGCTGAGCTGCTCTTTCGACACGGGCTTGATGATGTACGTGTCGATGCCGTACTTCAGCCTCGCCTCGTTCTGGTAGCGGATGTGTTTGTAGATCGCCGTCATCAGGATGATGCGCGGGCGATAGCCGGGATCGATGTTGCGCAGCAGACGCGTGAGCTCGAAGCCGTGCATCTGCGGCAGCAGGCCGTCGAGAAGAATCGCGTCAGGGCGGTTGACCGCCGCGATGCGCAGTCCTTCGTACGCACATGACGCCGTGACGGTCTCGAATCCGAGGTCGCGTGCGTATTCGGTGAGGACGTCGCGCGTGAGCCGGTGATCCTCGACGATGAGAACGGATTGTGGCGTGATGCCGATCGGTACAATACTCGTGGCCGCCTGAACCGCAGTCTGCTGAAGCATGGATGAAGCCTCCCGCAGCGGGACCAGTCCAAGCACAGTGCCATGCGTCCGAAAATTTGTAAGTGATTGATGGAGTGGGAGGTATCACTTCGCGACGTGATGGCGCGGTGACCGGGATTCGACACGGTGTGCGGATTTAGGACGCTCGATTTGCGCGCGCGATGGCCTTGAGGAGCCGCTCCGCGTTTCGCGGCGACCGAAGAAGGTGAATCGTCTCGATGAGACCTTGCAACTCGCGCACGGCGATGATGGCCACGCTCCTGCCGCCGCGACGACGAATGATGATCGGATCGCCATTCGCGGCCGCGTCCATCAAGGCTTCCAAATTTGCGCGAGCGTGCGTGTAAGTCGTTTTCATATTTGGACTGCGGCGATCGCAATCGCCGCTCTTTTACAGTTTTCGCGAGGGCTATGCAAAAGCGGCGACTGCGGTCGCCGCACTCCACAAAGTCCGCAGTCGTCTCGTGTCGAAATCGACGAGTGCGTTGGCGACTGGAAGCCGTCTCAAGATGTGGCACAGACACTCTTGTCTGTGCGTGCCGCGCGGGATGAGCCGTTGCACGCTGGGCTCCGGCCTCCCGAGTGCGCACAGACAGGAGTGTCTGTGCCACATGTTGAGACGGTCTTTCCTAGATCCTTCGGATTGCCTCTTCGATCGCACCCGCCTCGAGCTCGCGCAGGTCGTAGTGCGCGCGCACGGCGGGGCGGTCGATCTTCAGCACGCGGCGCAAATCGATTGGCGTTCCGACGATGACGACATCCGCAGGTGTGTTGCGGATCGTTTCTTCGAGCTCGCGGATCTGTTCGTCACCGTAGCCCATCGCAGGAAGGATGCCGGCTGCGTTCGGATATTTCTCGAACGTTGCTCGAATCGAGCCGACTGCGTACGGACGCGGATCGACGATCTCCGCGACGCCCGCATTTTTCGCGGCGACGACGCCCGCTCCATACGACATTCCGCCGTGTGTCAACGTCGGTCCGTCCTCGATCACGAGCGCGCGCTTTCCGCGCACGAGCTCCGGTGCGTCGAGCGATACGGGTGACTCCGCGCGAATCACGCGTGCATCAGGATTGAGTCGTGCGGCTGCGTCTTCGATCGCGCGGATGTTTTTTTCTTCCGCGGTGTCGCACTTGTTGATCACGATGAGATCGGCGAGGCGGAAGTTCGGCTCGCCGGGCCAGTACGACGACTCATGTCCCGCGCGATGCGGATCGGCGATGCAGATGTGCAGCGCCGGTGCGTAGAACGGCAGATCGTTGTTGCCGCCGTCCCACAGGATGATGTCCGCCTCGCGCTCGGCGGCGAGCAGGATGCGCTCGTAGTCGACGCCCGCGTACACGACGAAGCCGTTGTCGATGTGCGGCTCGTACTCCTCACGCTCTTCGATCGTGCATTCCTGCTGCACGAGATCGTCGTATGACGCGAAGCGCTGACACGCCTGCTGCGCGAGATCGCCGTACGGCATCGGGTGGCGCACGGCGACGACGCGCTTGCCCAGCGTCTTCACGATATTCGAGATGTAGCGCGTGGTCTGGCTCTTTCCCGATCCGGTGCGCACCGCCGTCACCGCGATGACGGGCACGCGCGATTCGAGCATCGTGTGCGCGGCGCCGAGGAGCGTGAAATCGGCGCCGGTGGCGACGCAGATCGACGCGAGCTGCATCACGTGCGCGTACGAGACATCCGAATACGAGAACACGCAGAGATCCGCGCGCAGCTCGCGGATCAATCGCGGCAGATCGCTCTCGGGATGAATCGGAATGCCGTGCGGATAGAGCGGTCCGGCGAGATCGGCGGGGTACACGCGTCCTTCGATTCCGGGGATCTGCGTCGCGGTGAACGCAACGACGACGTGCGACGGATCCTCGCGGTAGACGACGTTGAAATTATGAAAGTCGCGACCCGCGGCGCCAAGGATGATGACGCGCGCCATGGCGGCTACTCGTCTTTGTGGATCTGCTGCGCGAGGTAGTTTTGCACGCCGACCTGTTCGATCAGCGCGAGCTGCGCCTCGATCCAGTCGATGTGCTCTTCCTCATCCTCCAGAACTTCTTCGAGCAGGTGGCGGCTGTTGTTGTCGCCGGCGTTGCGGCAGACTTCGATCGCGGCGTTGAGCCGCCCTACGGCATCGAGCTCGAGCGCGTGATCGACGCGGAGCTGCTCGGGGACGCTCTCGCCGATGTTGATCTTGCCGAGGCGCTGGACGTTCGGAATGCCTTCGAGAAACAGCACGCGCTCGATGATCTCTTCGGCGTGCTTCATCTCACCGATGGAGTGCTTGCGCACGAGGTGGGCGAGGCGTTCGTAGCCCCAGTTCTCGCACATCTCCGCATGGACGAAGTACTGGTTGATCGCAGTCAGCTCCGCCGTCAGGACGTCATTGAGGAGCTCGATGATTTTCGGGTCGCCGCGCATGCGTTACCTCCGCGGCAGGAGCCTATCACGCCGAAGCGGCGGCGATTTCGGGGATGAGGGAAGGCGCACAGGCCGGGCACGCGGAAGCGGCCGCGGAGGCTTCCGCGCGAGCGAGCATGGCCCGCAACATCACGTGGCAGGAGCCGCATTGATCGCCGATGCCGCACCGCTGCAAATCGCGCACGGAGCTGGCGCCGTCATCAATGGCGCGCTCCACATCGCGTTCAGAAGCTCCTCGGCATACGCAAACGATCACGGGTATCTCCTTGGGACAGGACTGAGACTCAGTCTCAACGCATATTGCCGATTTGAATTCCCTCTGTCAATCCGGCGCCCTCACACCTCGGTGTGATGAACGTCACTAGTGTCATCCAAAGCGGGTGACGGGGTGGGCGCGAAGGATCCCCTCCGGTACACGAGACGCGCTCCGTCGGATGGGGGTCCTTCGCGCCCTCCCACCACCCGCTCAGGACGACACACTAGCCGCCGGTTTTCGCCAAATCGAAGATCGCGAGAAATCGCAGGATGTTGGGATACGGCGGATCGGGTGGAAGCAATTGATACGGCAGGCCTAACTCCGCCGACAGCAGCTCTGCGTCTTCGCGAAAGCCTGTGCCGTCGACTCCTTCCGATCGCGACCAGCGCAGGTATTGCTGCGCGCCGTCGAGATCGCCCGCTGCCCATTTTTCGCGCGCGACGATGAGCGGCAGCACGCCGGCGAGCTCGGGCTCTTTCGCGATTACGGGATCGATCGGCCATTGTTGCCAGACGTTCGATCCGAGGCGGATGGCGAGGACGCGGACGCCGGCGGAGTAGCCGGGATGCGTTGCGATCGCGTTCGCTTCGACGAGCCTGCGATCGCGCGCCGCTGTGTCGCCTGCGCGCGCGGCTGCGTACGCGGAGATCGCGGTCGCTTCGAACGCGCGATACGTCAGCTCGATCTGTTTCGCGCGCGCGGCCGCTTTCGTGAGTGTGGTCTGCGCGTCGTTCCAATTCTCCAGACGCACGAGCGCGAGCCCGGAGAGCACGCGCGCTTCGGCTTCGATCGTCGCAATGTTGTCGTCGGACGCTTCCTGCGCGGTCTGCTCGAACAGGTGTTGCGCGCGGCGCACGTCGCCGCGGCTCCACGCGATGCGGCCTTCGGTGTAATGCAGCAGCGGCGCATGTTGCCGCAACCGGCTCGCGTGCAGATCGCGATCGGCGCTGTCGACGTCGCCGAGTGACGCGCGATCGGCGAGCACGAGCATCAGGCGGCGATCGTCCGGCTTCGATACGTCGATTTGTTTCAGCTCGCGCAGCGCCGCCTCACGATCGCGTTGCGAGAGGTGCACGTGCGCGGCGCCGAGGCGGAGGCGCCATGCTTCGGGGCGGAGATCGAGAATCGATTTCGCGAGCGCGATCTCCATCGCCTCGTCTTCGTTCACGTTCGCGAGATAGCGCACGAGCAGCGACTCGTACGTCGACGCACCGTCGAGACG
>DATKFO010000748.1:0-12767 GCA_035544355.1 Thermoanaerobaculia bacterium | reverse complement strand
GCGTCACCTCGCTCGCCTTCAACGGCACATGCTCCATCGTCGCGGGCTCGAGACCATCGAGTGTCACTTCGACCCGATACATTCCGTCATCCAGGGAAGCGATGGTGAATTCACCATACACGTCCGTCACTGCCGTGATCTCGCGCGCCGTCGCCTCGTTTCGCACTTTGACGCTGACTCCGGGGAGCGGATTCCCGCCCTCGTTTTCACGAACTACGCCGGTCAACACCGCCGGCTGTTGCGCCGCGACTCGCTCGATTTCGAGTTTGACCGAGGATCCCGGTCGCGACTTCTTCCACGTGGTGCTCCCGCACGCAAAGGACGCGACACTGAGCAGTGCGGTGATCCACGCAGCCGCAACGCGTGACGCCCGGCGGCGCAGCGCGCGAAGTCCGGTTGGACAGTCGCGCGTCAGCACCGTGCCGTCGGCGCGCCGATACAGCCGCGCGCAGACCCGCCCTTCCGTCCGCACGAGGAGCTTGCGCACTTCATCGCGCGTCATCTCCGCGAAGTTGTAGACGTTGAGACTGCAAAGCGTGCAGTGGCGCACGCGCTCATCGCCGGCCATTCCTTCCCAGGAAGCCTCGCACGGCACGGCGATGCGGAGAGCACCCAACGGATCTTGTGTCTTCGGCATGGCGGAGCGAGTGTAAGTCGCGATCAGTGGGGCGCATGTCAACGGCGGGAAACAGTGTCGTGCGCCCCGAGTAAACTTACTTAATGCCGTTCACCGCCGGAACGCGTTTCGGTGCCTACGAGATCATTTCTTCGATCGGCGCCGGTGGGATGGGCGAGGTCTATCGCGCCCGCGACTCGCGCCTCGGGCGCGACGTCGCGCTGAAGATCCTGCCCGAGGAGTCGCTGAAGAATCCTGAGGCGATGGCGCGCTTTCGGTTCGAGGCGCAGGCGGCGTCGGCGCTGAATCATCCGCACATCCTCACGATCTATGAGATCGGCGAGATCGACAGCGGCGGACTCTCGCGCAGTTACATCGCGATGGAGTACATCGCCGGCGAAACGCTGCGTGCGCGTACGGCTCGCACGCGCGACGTCGGCGAGACGCTCGGATTTCTCATCGAAGTCGCGGAAGGTTTGGCGAAGGCGCACGAAGCGGAGATCGTGCATCGCGATCTCAAGCCCGACAACATCATGATCGCGACCGACGGCTACGCGAAGATCCTCGACTTCGGTCTCGCGAAACTCGTGGCCGAGGGGCATGTCGAGCCGGATGCGACGACGCAGGTTGCTCCGGAGACCGCGCCGGGCGTGATCGTCGGAACGCCGAGCTACATGTCGCCGGAGCAGGTGAGTGGCGAGAGCGTCGACGGGCGCTCCGACATCTTCGCGTTCGGCGTCGTCGCGTACGAAGCGCTCACCGGACGCCGCGCGTTCACCGGCGCGACGATCGCGGACGTCATCGGACAAGTGCTCACGAGCGAGCCGCCGCGCATGCGCACGATCGACGATCGCATTCCGCCGGAGCTGCAGCGCGTCGTCAGCCGCTGCATGGCGAAGGATCGCAACGTGCGCTACGCGTCGATGCGCGACGTCGTCGCCGATCTTCAGCGAGCGAACGATCAGATGCGTGGCGGCGCGCAACGCATTCGCCGGCTCACACAGCTCACGTTCGCGCGCGCGATCGAAGAGTTTCCTGCGCTCGCACCGGATGGAAGTCGACTCGTGTTCACGCGCGAAGTCGGCCGCGTGCGTAATCTGATTCTCAGCGAGCCCGATGAAGAGAGCGAACGCGCGCTCACGATGAGCGAGTTCGACGACATTCAGCCGGCGTGGTCGCCCGACGGACGTTCATTGTTGTTCGTGCGCGCGCTCGAGCGCGGAACGCGATTCGAGCCCGTCGATGTCTTCGGGCGCTACGTCGGCGGCAGCATCTGGTTGCTCGATCTCGAGAGCGGCAAGGAGACGCGGCTCGTCGAAGACGCGTTCAATCCCGCGTGGTCGCCGGATGGAACGCGCATCGCGTTCGATGCATCGTGGAGCGGGCCGCGGCGCATCTGGGTCGCGGACAGTCGCGGACGCAATCCGCATCAATTGACGAGCGATGCTTCCGAGGCCATTGCGCATGTGCGGCCGCGCTGGTCGCCGGATGGGCGGAAGGTCGTGTTTCAGAACATCGAAGGCACGAAGTCGGATGTGCGCGTGGTCGACGTTGCATCGCGGCAGCTCGTGTGGGTGACGAACGACTTCGTGATGGACGTGCATCCGGTGTGGTCGCTCGACGGCGGATCGATTTTCTTTTCGTCGTATCGCACGGGCGGCATCAACGTGTGGCGCGTGCCGGTGGAGCTCGACGGCTCGCCTTCCGGCGCGATGGAGCAGATCAGTGCGGGGCCGGGACACGACGTCGATCTCGACATCCCGCGCAGCGATGATCGCGTCGTGTTCGCGATCCTCAAACAGAACGCGGAGCTGTGGCGATTGCCGATCGATCCCGCGAGCGGCGCGGCGACCGGTGAGCCGGAGCGCGTGATCGGCACGTCGCGCGAGAACAGCCGCGGCGCGTGGTCGCCCGACGGCGAACAGATCGCGTTCAACTCCGATCGCTCCGGCGAGATGAACTTGTGGTTGTACTCGCTCAGCAGCGGAAAAGCGCGGCGACTCACGGAAGGAGCGGGCGGCGATTACCAGGCGCACTGGTCGCCCGATGCACGATCGCTCGTCTTTTTCTCCGGCCGCACAGGATCGATCGACATCTGGCGCTACGACTTCGACGACGAATCGCTCACGCGTCTCACGCAAGGCGAAGGGATCAACATCAATCCGTTCTTTTCACCGGACGGAGCGCACGTCGCGTTTCAATCCGATCGCGACGGACGCCTCGAAGTGTTCGTGATGAACCGCGACGGCAGCGACGTGCGCCAGCTCACGAAGGTCGGCGTGTCGGGCCACTTCCTCCGCTGGACCGCCGATGGTCAACACGTTGTCTTTCGCTGTCCCGGCGGACCGAAGCCGCGCACGATGCGCGCACCGCTCGCCGGCGGCGATCCCGAGCCGCTCGCGGAAGTCATTGGCGGCGCGCACATGTCGTTCTCCCCCGACCACTCCATGATCATGGACGTCCTCGGACACCGCACCCTCTGGGTCTCGCCGCTCCACGGCGGCGCGCCGCGAAAAGTCTTCGAGCTCGACGACCCCGACGCGCGCATCGACTATCCCGTGTGGTCGCCGGATGGACGGTGGCTGCTGTTCGATCGCTTCCAGCCGCAGGGTGGGGATGTGTGGGCGGTGGAGGGGTAGGAAATCGGCGGACTTATAGTCCGCCGATTTCTTGAGGCCATGGCTATACTTCCGTCTGCAAATGGGAGGTAGGTCATCATGGCGGCAGCATTTGTGATCGAGCAGGGCAAGACCGGGAAGTTCCGCTTCAATCTGCGCGCGGGCAACAACGAGGTCATCCTGACGAGTGAGACGTACGACGCGAAGGCGGGCGCGGAGAACGGGATCGAGTCTGTGCGCAAGAATTCGCAGGACGATGCGCGCTATGTGCGCAAGACCGCGAAGAATGGCGAGTCGTACTTCGTCCTGACCGCCGCGAACGGCCAGACCATCGGCAAGAGCGAGATGTACAAGACGACGTCCGGCGTGACGAACGGGATCAAGTCCGTCAAGAAGAACGCGCCGGACGCGAAGGTCGTCGACAAGACGGAGTAATCACTACTTCTGCGAACGGTAAATACGCGCGGCTTCGCCGCGCGTCTTTACGCCCAGCTTCGACAACACCGACGAAACGTGATGGTCGACGGTCTTCGGCGAGAGATGGAGGCGCGTGGCGATGTCGGCGTTGCGCAGGCCTTCGTCGACGAGGCCGAGGATCTGCACTTCGCGCGCGGTGAGTCCTGATGGATGTGCGCGCGTCGATTGGCGCGGGCCGCGCACGCCGAGCGCGCGGAGTTTCTGGCGGAGGATGTGGATGAGGCATCCGTCGCCGAGCTGCTCGAGCATCGCGATCGCGCGTTGCAGCGAATCGACGTCGCCTCGATCGTTGAGTGCGAGGGCTTCGTCGTAGGGATTGGTATGCGGACGAGGCGTCGGTGCCGATTCGCGTCCGCCGGCGCGCCACAGCCACAGCTCGAGATCGTGTTGCTCGTGCTCGACGGTTTTGCCGATGCGCTCCGCATGCACGAGCGCGTTGCGCAGATCGTCGAGTGCCGATTGCAGGTCGCCGCGCAGCCACGCTGCTTCCGCACGTGCGAGAGCTACGGGCGCGATGCGTTGCATCTCGGTCGTGCGTTGCGCGAGCTCGTGCGCTTCGTCGAGCAGCGCCTGCGCGCCGGGATCGCCGCGGCGCAGGCGTACGGTGCCGAGGACGACGAGCACCGGCATGCGGTTGATCGGGGAGATGCCGCCGAAGGCGAGCACGGCCTGCGCGTCGTCGACGGCCGCATCCCAGCGGCCCTGTTCGAGATGGAGCCGCGCGCGCCACGCGTACATGTAGATCTGCCACGAGCCGAGCTCGCGCTCCTGAAAGTATTCGAGCCCCTCAGCGAGAAATCGCTCGGCGCGTGCGTACTCCCGCAGCCGGATCGCCTGCGAAAAAATGTTCGCGTACGCTCGCGCGGCGTGCTCCTGGAAGCCGCATTCCAGCGACAGGCGAAGACTTTCTTCGAGTCCTTCGAATCCGGCCGGATCGTTCGACACGACGGCAGCGGAGCCGACGTTGTTCAGCGCATGCGCGAGGATCTCGTGATCGCCGAGACTCGTGGAGAGCTCGATCGCGCGCATGCCCCATTCGATCGCGAGATCACATTCTTCGGCGAGAAAGTGCAGCTGCGACTGATTGCTGTACGCCATCGCGAGCTCGCGCCCGGGCTGGTTCTGCAGAATCGCGGTCGCTTCGTCCGCGCAGCGCCGCGCATCGGCGTTGCGTCCGAGAAACCAGTTCAGTCGTGATTGCCAGCGGAGGTCGTCGCCTTCGAGTCGCGTGTCGCCGAGACGATGGCGGATCGACGTTGCTTCGACGCGATGCGCGAGCGCTTCGGCGTGTTGCTCGGTGAGATAGCACTCGTATGAGAGCGATTCGAGCAGCGTCGCGCGCTCCGCGTCATCTGCGGCTGCGTATTGCAACGCAGTGCGAAGATGCGCCGCCGCTTCGCTGTGCGCACCCGCCTTCGCCGCCTCGGTCGCAGCAAGCGGAGCGAATCGAAGGATGGTCTCGGCATCGCGCGCGCCGGCCGCGTGATGAGCGAGTCGCGCCAGTGAGGTCTCGCCGCGTTCGATGAGGTGCGTGAGGATTGCGCGATGCATCGGCGTGCGGCGCAGATCGGACACTGAGTCTTCGATCGCTCTGCGTGTGAGCTCGTGACGGAACACGATTGCGCCGTTTTCGATGCGAACCATCCCGCCGCGTGCCGCCGCTTCGATCGCGTCGTCATCAACATCGAGCAGCGCGCGTTCCGCGCGGCCGGGAACGAGTGACGCGATCTCGAGCACTTGCCGCGCATCGGGCGCGAGCTTCGCGGCACGCGCGAGAACGGCGTCGCGCACGATCGGCGGCACCGCATCCGCCTCGCTGTCGAGCACCTCGGTCACGTAAAACGGATTGCCGCCCGTCAGCTCGAAGACTCCGCTGCGACCCGCGGCGAGCGACTCGACGGCTTCGCGCGACAGCGGTGCGAGCGCGATGCGCCGCAAGGCGCCGGCTTCGCCGAGGAGCATGAGCAGCGGGTGATCGTGCGCGATCACTTCGTCGCGATAGCTCAGCGCGAGCACGAGCGGCACGCGCGCGATGCGGCGCGACAAATACTTGAGCAGATCGAGCGTCGCGTGATCGGCCCAGTGCACGTCTTCGACGACGAGCAGCGTCGGCACGCGTCGCGCGGACGCGAGCACCGCCGGAAAAAGTCGCTCGCGCGGCGCATCGGCATCGATCTCCAACTCGTGCGCGATGTCGTGCAACGGTCCGAGGGGCCGCGGCGTGAACAGCGCTTCGCATCCGGCCCAGAGCACGCGCACGCGATCCGTCACGTGTCGCGCGAGCTCATCGAGCAGCGACGTTTTGCCGATCCCCGCCTCGCCGACGACTGCGACGACGCTGCCGCTGTTCTCGAGTGCGCGGTCGACGGCCGCCGTCAGTTCCGCAAGCGGACGGTCACGCTCGAGTAGGGACATCGATCGAAATGATAAGCGTCGCCGCCCGCCAAAATAGGGAGTTCTCCCGATCCCTCCGTCGCTGCGCGAACCGATCTTGACGCGACCCAAGGAGGGATCTACATGACAGCACGCGTTCTCAGGTTTCTTTTATCAACCCTGCTCGCGACCGCGGCGTACGCCGGACAAGTGAACGGCGATCGCTTCACCGAGTCATTCCGCTGGCTTGGCGCGCACGCGGCCACGAGCCATCACGGCACGACCGTCTGGTGGGACGCCGATTCGTGGGACGTTCGCGGCGACACGACGTATCTCGCCGTCAATCCGCCGGCGAACGGATTTCACGCCGACATCCATCGCGCCGCATCCGAAGATCCGGATGACGGCAGCATCGAAAACGGCGACGTCGTTGGCGGCAACGGCGATCCCGGCATCGGCATCATGCACACCGACTATCAAGGCATCGTCAGCGCGCGCTTGCGCAATCCGATGCTGATCTCGGCGGAGCGTCCCGGCGTCGTCACGTTCTGGGCGCCGCGTTTCATCACGACGGGGCATTGGTGGGAAGTCGCGATCACGCCGGCGAACGGATCGGTCGTCGGCGCGGAGTACACGGCGGTTCCTGAAGTCGACGATCCACTCGAGGATCCGGTCGATCCGAACGAAGGGACGCCGGGATCGGGACATCGTCCCGCGGCCGACTCGATCAACTTCATCGCGACGGGATTTCCGGACATCCCGTGCGATCCGAACATCGGCTGGCGGGTGCGCTTCGGTGTGACGAAGAGCATCGACAGCGAAACGACGGACTACGTGAAGCACTACAACGCAGTGACGGATCTGATGCCGACCGATCCCGAGGAGATCGACGAGCTGTATCAGTGGCGACTCGAGTACCGGCCGAATCGCATCGACATGTACGTCGACCTCGACGAAGACGGAGTGCTGGAGCTGTACGAAAGCTACGACGTGACGATTCCGTGGAGCGAGGTGTACGTGCACTTCATGGCCGTCGCGTATCAAGCCGATCACCATCCGCAAGAGCCGTGTTTCCTCGGACAAGTTCGCGAGATCGCATGGCGCAACATCAGCGTCGAGCCGGTGAAGTACACAGCGACGGTGGCGACGCCGAAGGAACAAGCCGCGCGCGCCGCGGGCTGGTTCTCGTTCGATCTGCGCGACACGCAGCGTTTCGGCGCGCCAGTCGAAGGCGCGCCGCAGCCGAATCCCGAGCCGTACGACCAATTCTTCTCGTTCGCGTACTGCTCGCCGAATTCGTACTTCTGCTGGGACAACCCGACGACCGTAGTTTCGCTCGCGTTCGACAAGCCGATGTTCGGAACGCCCTCGCGCGTGCAACTCGTCTATGACATCCGCTCGTTCGGCGAGTTGGGCACTGCGCAGTTGTCGATCAACGGACAATCCGTCGGCCAACTCCCCACACCGGAGAGCGTGCCCGGCGCGACATTCGCGGAGTGGGTCCACCGCTCGATCGACATCGACCCGTCGCTGCTGCAGACGGGCACGAACAACATCGCCATCGCCCTCGACGGCGCCGTGCATCTCGATCGGCTGCACGTCGAGCTGTCGTACGGAGTGCAGCCGCTGCAGCGGCGGCGTGCAACGACAGGGCAGTGATTTTGTGATGCTTCGGGATGATGAAAGAAACAACGGAGGGCAGCGCTGCTGCCCTCCTCACGGCTCCTCGGAAGAAGTCACGCGCACATGGGGCACCGCCGGAACTTGAAGCATTGAACCTCAGCCTGTCCCGCGCCGGTGTTCCGGTCCTTTTGCGGCTACGATGACCCCATGACCCGCGCGCTCGCCCTGTTGCTCACGTTGCTCGTTGCTCTTGCCGCCGTCGCTGACGATCAGCCCTATCTCGTGCGCGATCTTCCCGGCGTGACCGTCAGCGACTCGATGGCGTTCTTTCAGCCTTTCTGGACGACGCTCGGCAACACGAGCTGGTTTGCCGCCTTTGTCGATTCGCAGACGATGGAGTTGTTCAGGAGTGACGGCACGACTCCGGGCACGGTGCGCGTGACGAACGGCGTGGGGAGCCCGGATCGAGACTACGCAGGGCCGTTCCTCGGCACGATTCACGGAAAGCTCGTCTACGGAGGACGCGATGCGGGCGGTGTGGGGCTCTTCGCACTCGATACCGCCGGCGGCGAGCCCGTCCTTCTCATGCGCGTCCCGACGCAACACCTGACGAACGGCGTCGTGTACCACGGCACGCTGTACTTCACGGCACGAAAAACGGATGGCTCCGAGCACGAGCTCTGGCGCACCGACGGCACGCCTGCGGGCACGGAGATGATCGATCTGCTGCCGGGCGAACAGGGAACGTTCCATCTCTCGCATGAATGGCGTTTGTTCATCGCCGGCGACTGGATGTTCTTCTTCGGCACCACCTCGCGCGGCGCGGGACTGCATCGCACGGACGGTACGCTCGCGAACACCACGCTCGTGCTTCCACTCTCGCCGAACGGTGGTCTCGCCGGCCTGCGCACGATCGTCGTGCATGGTGACCGGCTGTTGTTCTACCTTTCGCGCAGCGATGAAACGCAGGACTCGATCTGGACGTCGGATGGAACCGCAGCCGGCACGTCGTCGATCGTATTGATCCCCGGACTCGATTCGATCGGGACTCTCGGCGGCAATCTGTTCTTCCTGAACGAACGCCGGCAGATCTGGGTCACCGACGGAACGAAGGCGGGCACGCGTGAGACCGATATTCTTGCCGCGCAAAACCTTTCTTTCCATGGCGGCGGCGTGGTCGGAAATCAGCTGTACTTTTTCGCGAGCTCCTTTCAGAAGGAGACGCTGTATGTCACCGGGGGAACGGCCGCGACGACGCAGGCGATCATGGACGTGAAACACACCGGCGCCGAGGGACGCGATGGATTTGTCATCGGCGACCAGTTCTACTTCCGCAATGATGACGGCATCCACGGCAGCGAGCTCTGGGCGACGGACGGGACCAACACGCGGATGGTGTCCGACATCAATCCGGGGTACCGAAACGCCATCGAAGCAAGCAGGCCGGCGGCGGTACGGCCGGATGGAACGGCGATCTTCGTGGCGAAGGGGATCGACACCGGCCGCGAGCCGTGGATCACCGACGGCACTACGGCCGGCACGCGGCTGCTCGCGAATCTTGCTGCCGAGGATCCGCGTCATGGATCGTCGCCGCATTTCCTGCAGACGAGCGGCGGGAAATTGTTCTTCATCGCCACGCTCACGGGCGGACAGGCACTCGGCGTTTCGGATGGCACCGAAGCCGGAACGACGGCAAACCTCACCGACGTCAACTGGGCCATCGGTGAGACGGCAGCTGCCGGCGACCGGTACTTCTTTGCCACTTCGGTCGCCCCATTCGGACTCTACGCCACGGACGGGACGGTTGCCGGAACGAATGGAATCTTTGAAGGCAGAATCACGCCGCGGCCGTTCCGCAACGGCGTGTTGTTCTTCGGAGATGAGGCGATCCGGTTCACCGACGGGACGCTCGCGGGCACGCGCATGGTGCGCCACTTCGGACCGCCGCAACCGTTCGCTCCTTCGATCGTTCCGACGGGAGACGTGGCCTGGATCTTCACGACGGAGTCCATCTGGAAGACCGACGGCACCGAAGCCGGAACGGTGGAGATCGTGCCGTCCGAGCCGCGGAAGGCTTACCTGGGCGGCGTGATCCGCGCCGGCTCGACGTTCTATCTGTTCGAGTCGCGCTCGTCCGATTCGGGACCGAGACTGTGGCGCTCGGATGGCACGTCAGCCGGAACGCGTGTCGTGAAAACGCTCAGCTTCGAGTCGCCGCGATTCATCGGCGCAACCGACCACCTCGTCTTTTTCGTGATCAACGGCACGCTCTATCGCAGCGACGGCACGGACGCCGGCACCATCGCGCTGAACACCGTGACGATTCCATGCTCGTCGGCGGTTCTCGGCGACGCGCTCATCTTCACGACGACTACGAGCAATGCCCTGACGGTATGGCGCTCCGATGGCAGCGTTTCGGGAACGACGAAGCTGGCGACCATCAACGTGGGGAATTCGCTCGTTTTTTGTTCGGCGATTGCCGCCCGCCGGCATGCCGTCTACTTCTCCGGATGGGATGCGGCGCATGGATTCGAGCCGTGGGTGACCGACGGCACCGTCGCCGGCACGAAGATGCTCGCCGATCTCTATCCCGGACAGACCAGCTCCTTGCCCTTTGAGCTGACCTCCGTGGGCAGCCGGGTCTTCTTCTCCGCGGACTCACCGACCACCGGGCGCGAGCTGTGGGCGATCGGTACGGAAGCGGCTCCGCGTCGTCGTGCCGTGGGCTTTCACTAAACGCGCGGCACCGTGCAAGCCGGCGACATGGAAGCCGCGATGTGGCACAGACACTCTTGTCTGTGCTCATTCAACGCGCGAATCGCACAGACAGGAGTGTCTGTGCCACACTTCTGCCGCGCAGTTTCCCTGAGCTTTTCGTCCAAGTTGTGACAGCTCGCGACCGGTGTCGTCCCCCTCGGTGGAGTATCATCCGCCGTCCCCCTTCAGCGTTCAGCCCATGCGGAGCCATCGATCATGTACGTGAGCAGCTATAACCCGCTGCTCGTTGCTGCCTCGCTGTTCGTGGCGATCCTCGCTTCGTACACGGCGCTGGATATGGCGGGGCGGATCACGACGGCGCAGGGACGTGCAGCGCGCTGGTGGCTGGCCGGCGGGGCGTCCGCGATGGGCATCGGCATCTGGTCGATGCACTTCATCGGCATGCTGGCCTTCAGCCTTCCGATCCCGCTCGGCTACGACCCGGTCATCACGCTGCTGTCGCTGCTGATCGCCATCGCTTCTTCGGTGTTCGCGTTGTGGCTCGTCTGTCAGGAGAATCTGCCGTGGTCGCGGCTGTCCCTCGGCGCGATTCTGATGGGGCTCGGGATCGCCTCCATGCACTACACGGGCATGGCCGCGATGCGCATGGTCCCGCTGATCCACTACATCCCTTCGCTGTTCATTCTCTCGATCGTGATCGCGATCGTCGCCGCGGGAGCGGCATTGTGGATCGCCTTTCATCTCCGGCGTCCGGGATCGCGCGTCTATGGGTACCGTGCCGCTGCGGGCGTGGTGATGGGGTTCGCCATCGTCGGTATGCACTACACGGGGATGGCCGCCGCACAGTTTTCGCTCGGGACGATTTGCGGTGCGGCAACGGGAGGAGTCAATACAGGATGGCTGGCGCTGCTCGTCATCATCGTCACGATGGCGATCCTGGCCATCGCGTTGATCATCTCCGTGCTGGACATGCGACTGGAGTCGCGGACCTCGAAGCTGGCGGTCTCGCTGGCCGAGGCCAATGAGGAACTGACGTATCTGGCGCTGCATGACAATCTGACCAAGCTCCCGAATCGCGCCCTGCTCGAGGAGCGTCTCCGGCATGCGATCGGAAACGCCGATCGGGAGAAGAAGCGATTTGCCCTGATGTTTGTGGACCTGGACGGATTCAAGGCCGTCAATGACGCCTACGGTCACGCCGTCGGCGATCTGTTGCTGGTCGAAGCGGCCAATCGAATCGCGCCGAGAATCCGGATGCAGGACACCATCTCCAGAGTCGGTGGAGATGAATTCGTGTTTCTTGGAGACGTCGGCGAGCCGACGGATGCGGCGGCGCTGGCCGAGAAACTCCTGGTCCTCATCCGCGAGCCTTTTCAACTCGCCGGCCACGAGTTGCGCATGTCGGCCAGCATCGGCATCGCCATGTATCCGGGCAATGGTGCGAATCAACACGAGCTGCTGACCAACGCGGATGCGGCCATGTATCACGCGAAATCGCTCGGACGGGATTCCTTCTGTTTCTTCGACGCGTCGATGAACTCGCATGTGCACGCGCACCTCGAGTTGCTGCAGGACCTGCGTCGCGCGATCGATCGCCGGGAGTTGATTCTTTACTACCAGCCGAAGTTCGAGGCGCCGAACGGCCCGGCGATCGGAGTGGAGGCGCTGGTGCGGTGGGAGCACCCGGTGCACGGTCTCATCGAGCCCGACGACTTCATCCCCTTAGCGGAAAAGTCGGGATTGATCGTGCCGATCGGCGAATGGGTGCTGGACGAGGCCTGCCGGCAGATGAGGGAGTGGCACGACGCCGGCCGCCAGCAGTGGACGATGGCCGTCAATCTCTCTCCCGTGCAGTTCGGCCATCCGGCTCTGATCGAGACGGTGCAGGCTACGCTGGAACGCCACGGGCTGATCCCGCACTGCCTGACGCTGGAGATCACGGAATCGACCGCCATGCGAGATGCCGACGCCAGCGTGGTCATCCTCCAGCAACTGCATGAGATGGGCGTCCGCATCGCCATCGACGATTTCGGGACCGGCTATTCGAGCCTGCTCTATCTCAAGCGCTTGCCGGCCAGTGAGCTGAAGATCGATCGAGGATTCGTGCGCAACCTCGCGCACGATTCCGAGGATCGGGCGATCGTGTCCGCGATCGTGGCGCTGGGCCAGACGCTGGATCTCAAGATCGTCGCGGAAGGCGTCGAAACCGTAGCCCAACAGGAGTTCCTCACCGACATGGGCTGCGATTCGCTGCAGGGCTTTCTGTTCGGACGCCCCATGCCGCCGGCAGAGTTTCTCGCGGGGCTGGCCCATCACGAAGCGCGGCACCGGGCCACGGAGCT